>PKWS01000149.1 GCA_003132105.1 Desulfosporosinus sp. | reverse complement strand
AACCCCTGTACTTCAGTACAGGGTTGTTAAGTGGGTTAATTAATGAACAGTGCATTTCCAGGGTGATTTGTTGCATAAATAATCCGGAATAGGAGAAAAAGATAGATTCTTGTGAATATTGGAGCTTGGCATAAAAATTGCATTATGTATAGTTGTTAAGTGAAATATTAGGGCTATTTCTCAACCCATGTCTACATTATTTTGAAAGGGGAAATTATCATGAAAACAGGCAAAGAATATATTGAAAGTTTGCGCAACCGCGATATCAAGGTTTATTTAAAAGGGCAACTTTTAAAAAGCGAAGAAGTAATCGACCATCCTTTTATTCGTGGACATGTGAACTCTGCCGCAATGACCTTTGAACTTGCCCATGACCCTGCTTATGAAGATCTGATGACCGTTACTTCACATCTTACTGGTAAAAAAGTTAATCGCTTTACTCATATTCATCAAAGCAAAGAAGACTTAATCAAAAAAGTAAAAATGTTACGCATGATTTCTCAGAAAACTGGCACATGCTATCAACGGTGTGTAGGGTTTGATGCCATAAACGCTTTGTATTCTACAACATTTGATATGGATCAGAAACTTGGAACCAATTATCATCAACGCTTAAAAAAATACATCGAATACATGCAGGAAAACGATATCATGGTTGCCGGTGCCATGACTGACCCGAAAGGTGACCGAAGTCTGCGACCAGGTCAGCAAGCGGATCCCGATATGTTTGTACATGTTATCGCCAAAAATGATAAGGGGATCGTGATCAGGGGAGCAAAAGCGCATATGACTGGCATGGTAAACTCTCATGAGATGTTAATTATGCCTACCATGGGCATGGTGGAGGACGATAAAGATTATGCCGTATCCTGCGCAGTACCAGTTGACGCGCCTGGGATCATTCATATCTTTGGGCGGCAGACTAACGACGACCGTAAATGTGAAGGGGAAATTGACCAAGGTAATGCTAAGTACGGTGTAGTCGGCGGTGAATGCCTTACCGTGTTAGAAGACGTTTTCGTGCCATGGGAAAAGGTCTTCATGTGTGGGGAAACTGATTTTGCTGGTATGTTGGTAGAACGGTTTGCCTCCTTTCATCGGCAAAACTATGGTGGTTGTAAGGGTGGCGTTTCCGACATAGTCATTGGTGCTGCGGCAGTAATGGCTGATTACAGTGGTTATGCGAAAGCAGCTCATATTAAAGATAAAATTAATGAAATGATTCATATGGCGGAAACCCTATATGCGTGTTCTATCGCTTGTTCTGCTGAGGGGAAACAAACTGCCTCTGGGTCTTATTTCGTGGATCCTTTGCTTGCTAATGTTGGCAAACATAATGTTACTAAGCTGATTTATGAGATTGACCGAATTGCCCAAGATATTGGTGGAGGGTTGACGGCTACACTCCCGTCGGAATCCGATCTAAAGAGTCCCGTGATTGGTAAATATGTGGAAAAATATTTTAAAGGCGTTGCATCTGTTCCAACTGAAGACCGCATGCGTATGGCCAGACTGCTTGAAAATATGACGGGTGGTACGGCATTGATTGAAAGTATGCATGGAGCTGGATCGCCTCAAGCACAAAAAGTAATGTACTCTAAGCTATCTAATTTAGAACATAAGAAGCGCTGTGCAATGGCTATTGCTGGGATTAAACCCAGAGGTGTTGAAGAGGACCCGAAAAAATAAGGTCAATCCTTAAAGCTTGTCCACTTGGTAGTGCTCAGAAGCTTTGATAGCTATATAGAACCAAAAACCGAAAGGACGAGAGGAGGAGCTCGAATAGAAAAAGATTATGAAAATCATTGTTGGTGTTAAGTATTGCGGAAATTGTAATCCGGTTATCGAAGGGCCAGGGGTAATTGCGAAGATTAAGGCGCTGGAACCCAATTTAGAGTTTGTATCTTGGGAGGCAATACAAAAGCATATCCTTCTCATAGTTAGCGGTTGCACATCAGCTTGTTCTACACGGCCTCAATTCGATGGTCCGGTGATTAATGTGGCTGGTAGTTTCGTGGAACGAATTCAGTATTCGTTAACGGAACTACCGAGTCAAATACTAAAAAAGATTAAAGAAAAGGGGGTGGCAGTTTTGACTAATAGCATTCTTAATGACAAAAAGAAACAGGATAAACGAATGACACTTACCGAAGCTATTAAAACTTACGTTCTAGACGGAAGCATGATTACGTTTAGTGGTATGGGTGGAGCCCAATGTGTAGCACCGACTTACGAGATCATCAGGCAGGGAATTAAAGATCTGATATATGTTGGCGACAGTCCTTGTGAAAGTGGGGACATGTTAATCGGAGCTGGAGCGATCAAGAAGGCTGAACTAGCCTGGTGTTCTTATGCCGTTGCTGGATTAGGGTATAACTTCCGTAGAGCGATTGAACAAAAAACACCTCATGAAATTGAACTGATTGAATACTCGAATTATACGATTGGATTGCGGTTTTTAGCGGGTGCTATTAATGTGCCATATATTCCGACGAGATCTCTATTGGGTTCAGACCTCTTGAAATACAACAAACTAATAAAGGTTGAAGAAGATCCTTATACCGGAGAGAAAGTAGCTTTGATCCCTGCTGTTAATCCAGATGTAGCTATCGTTCATGTATCTCGTGCAGATAAAAGAGGGAATGCTCAGATGTTTGGTTTCTCTTCAAATGCTGAAAACATTGCGAGGGCTTCAAAACGGACCATTATTACTTGTGAGGAAATTGTAAGCACGGAGGAAATTAAACGCTATCCCAATTTAACCATCATTCCAGAGTATGCTGTGGATGCTGTTGTCGAAGTCCCTTTTGCCTCTCATCCTTGGAATTTCCCTTATGCATATGCTTACGACATGCCTTTCCATACCCAACAATTAGCTGCCTTTAAAACGCGAGAAGGCTTTGAGAAATGGTTAGAAGAGTACTGTTTTGCTCCAGGTAGTTGGGAAGGTTATCTAGAGAAAGTGGGATATGGCCGTCTTGAAAAATTACGACAACTTGAACGTCGCTTCACTAAATTAAATTACTAGGTAGAAAGGTGGGATAAACATGAGCAAAGAATATGCCCAAGATTATTCGTTGCAAGAGCTCTTGGTAGCAGCTTCTGCCCGGGAGATTATGGACGGTGACGTAGTATTTGCTGGAGTAGGCGTCCCGACCTTAGGCGCCATGGTTGCAAAACTTACACATGCCCCGAATGTCATCATGGCTATGGAGTCTGGGAGCATTGGACCAGAGCCCTATCGTGTGATTTTAGGGATTGGCGATAATTCCTGCGTCGAGAATAGTATTTGTACCACTTCACTCTGGCGTCTTTTCTCGGATCAACAGCGTGGATATTTTGATGTTGGAATGATTGGTGGAGCTCAGGTTGATAAATATGGAAATCTAAATAGTACGGTCATCTTTGGAGATGGAGATTACTATAACCCTGCTTCGCGACTACCGGGTAGCGGTGGCGCCAATGATATTGCGAGCTCAGCAGGAAGAACAATCCTTACACTTCCCCTGCAAAAAAGGAGGTTTTTAGAAAGGGTCGATTATATTACATCGCCCGGCTTTATTGACGGCTATGATGCAAGGGAAAAACATGGATTACCTGGTGGCGGACCAGCTGCAATCATAACCAACAAATGTATCTTTAGGTTCGATCCTGAGACCAAGGAAGCCTATCTTTACAGCGTTCACCCTGGTGTTACCGTGGAGGATGTAAAAGCGGAAGTTTCATGGGAACTCAAAACTGCAGCTGACGTAAAAACAACAGAGCCGCCTACTTTAGAAGAGGTCCGAATAACAAGAATCTTAGATGCAGGTAAAATTTATACAGGGAACGGACTCAAAGGATTAACCTTCGAAAAGTACGTTCAAATGATTGAAGAATCACAGGACATCCTTAAGAAATTGTATTAATAGGGGGTAATGG
The DNA here is from genome assembly GCA_003132105.1 of Desulfosporosinus sp. Lineage (GTDB taxonomy): Bacteria > Bacillota > Desulfitobacteriia > Desulfitobacteriales > Desulfitobacteriaceae > Desulfosporosinus. The sequence continues at coordinate 11,863 of PKWS01000149.1, read as the reverse complement.
ATTGAATGATTTAAAGGATAAAGTGGCCATCGTAACTGGTTCTACCAAAGGGATTGGACGAGGTATTGTTGAAGCCTTGGCTAAGGCTGGGGCGAATGTCGTTATCGTAAGTCGGAATCAAGATGACTGTAATCGGGTAGCTGAGCAAATTAAGGAATTTGGTCATGATGCTTTACCAGTGGCGGCAGATGTTACGAACCTAAAAGCGATTGAAGAATTAGTGAAAAAAGTTACAGAGTATTACGGAAAAATTGATATTCTTATTAATAACGCTGGTTCAGCTATTACAAAAAAAGCTGAAGATATCACAGAAGCGGATTGGGATCGAGTATTAAATGTGGATCTTAGAGGTGTGTTTTTCTGTGCACAAGCGGTCGGGCGTCAAATGATTATTCAAAAATCTGGCAAAATTATTAATTTAGCATCAATACTTGGCTTAGTTGGGGATCGGCAAGTACTACCTTATTGCGTATCTAAGGGCGGCGTGATTCAAATGACCAAGGCTTTGGCTTTAGAGTGGGCAAGACATAATATACAAGTTAATGCTCTTTGTCCTGGTTATGTTATTACTCCGATGAACGAAGCCGACCTGATGAACGAAAAAATTCATAATCATATTATCAAAAAAATTCCAATGCGTCGCTTAGGAGAAATTAAAGACATGATTGGCGCTGTGGTATTTATGGCATCCAATGCAGCTGATTACATGACTGGACAAACGCTTGTCATAGACGGCGGCTGGACTGCTGAGTAAATAATACCTCCTTCGTGTATTCATCAAGATTTCTTATTTTCTAATCTTAGCTGTGTGTAGATAACTGGAAAAGGGGCGAGATAGCTGGTCCAATTTTAATGAGAAAAGAGGATGTATTTGTATGGAAAATATTAAACATGCTGGCAAAAAGGCTTGGGGGTATCGTTATGTAATACTCGTTGCAGTTTGGTTGCTCTACGTTATTAATTATTTTGATCGTACCAGTGTTTTGATCTTTTTACCAATGATCCGTAATGATTTGGGATTAACCCCTGCAGAAGCTGGTTTCGGCGCATCAATTTTCTTCTTTGCTTATGCCCTTGCTCAAGTAAGTGGTGGATGGTTAGCTGACCGTATAGGACCCAAAAAAGTCATGACCGTCGCAATTGTTGTGTTCTCAGCCGTCACCTTTTTAACAGGCTTGGTTCGTACCTATTTTCAATTTGTTATTATTCGCCTATTCTTAGGCTTTGGTGAAGGTCATCACTTCGCCCCAGCACACAAAATAATTGCAGACTGGTTCCCTGTAAAAGAAAAAGGAACAGCAACGGCATTCTTCTCTACAGCTTGGGCTTTTGGTCCGGCCATTATCCCCATCATCATCACTTCATTAGCTGTAGCCTTTGGAAGCTGGAGGCCAGTGTTTTATGTCCTAGCAGTCCCCGGAATTCTGGGTATGTTCATTCTTTGGTATTTCGTGTGTGATAAACCAGAAGTAATGCTGAAAAAGGGTCGTATGACTCAGGAAGAGTATGATTATATCAAGAACGGGTTGGTCAGTAGTGATGAAAGTGCTGCTAGTAAAAAGGGCGGAATAGCCATCGTAATTAAGGATCGGAACTTCTGGATATACAGTTTTGTGCTTTTCTGTAATCTAGCTATTTATTGGGGAAGCACGACTTGGATTTCTTCTTTCCTTTACGATCAACATCATTTTGATCTCAAAACGATGGGAGCCCTGGTGTCATTACCTTACGTAGTCGCTATCGTAGCTATGCTCCTTGGAGGTCAACTTACTGATAAAGTCTTCAAAAATAAAACAAAACCAGTACTCTTGACTTCATACATTGTAAGTATCCCGGTTCTCTTCTATATAGGAATGGTTCCTCAAGGAAATATTCCACAGATTATTACAATGCTTATTTTACTCGGTTTCTTCGTAAATCTCAGTTTCGGTGCAATTTATGCCTATCCACAGATACGTTATCCTAAACATATTGTAGGTAGCGCAGTCGGACTTTCAAATGGTTTCGGTCAATTAGGTGCTTTTGTCGCTCCACTCGTTGCTGGATTCCTAGTTGTCAAAACCTCTTCAGGATATTCATATAAAGGCGCCTTTATTTGGTTCGCAGCGTTAGCCGTATTAGCCTCTATCGGAACACTATTTTTAAAGGAAGACAAATTTGTTATCGATGATCAATCTGTTCAATCTTCAAATAAGAGCTTGTAGAAATGGAATTAAAGAAAGGGGTAAGACAATGGAAGAAGTGGTTATTGTAGGCGCGGCAAGAACACCTATTGGGGATTTTTTAGGATCATTAAAAATGATATCAGCAGTAGAACTCGGGACGATAGCGGTAAAAGGCGCGCTAGAAAAGGCTGGAGTCGAAGCAAGTCTTGTTGAAGATGTTGTTGGCGGAATGGTCTATAAAGCTGGGGCTAAAGGAAATCCAGCTCGCCAAGTTCAACTTGCGGTGGGCATACCGGTCGAAGCCGCAGCCACGACTGTTGATCAACAATGTGGTTCAGCAATGAGAGCATTAGAGATTGCGTCCCAACAAATAATGTTGGGTAAATCAAGTGTTAGTGTTGTCGTAGGAATGGAAAATATGTCAAGAGCTCCCCACTTACTACTCAACTCGCGAACAGGCGTTAAGTTAGGTCCAGATACTATGCAAGACAGCCTACTCTATGATGCCTTAGTTGATCCATTTACGGGTTACCATATGGGGATGACTGCCGAAAACCTCGCAGTAAAATATGGAATCACGCGGGAAGAGCAAGACGCTCTGGCATATATGAGTACTATTCGAGCCTCAGATGCCATAAAAACTGGACGATTCAAGGACGAAATTGTACCGGTGGAAATTAAGACTCGTAAAGGGACAACAATTGTTGATGTTGATGAGCACCCTCGTGCAGATATATCCATGGCAGGTTTGGCTAAACTTAGACCAGCCTTTAAGAAAGAAAACGGAACAGTCACCGCAGGGAATGCTTCCGGTTTGAATGACGGTGGTGCGGCTTTAGTCATAATGTCCGCTTCAAAAGCGAAGGAGCTCGGAATAAAACCTATTGCGAAACTCCTTGCCACTGCTTCTTTTGGTGTAGCACCAGAAATAATGGGAATCGGCCCAGCATACGCTATTCCTAAAGCTTTAAAATATGCTAACCTCAAGCTGAGCGATATAGACTATTTTGAAATCAATGAAGCGTTTGCTGCACAATTTTTAGCGGTAAATAGAGAGCTGAAACTTGATATGGATAAAGTGAATGCCAATGGTTCGGGAATTGCATTAGGTCATCCAGTGGGATGTTCAGGTGTTCGTATTATTGTATCATTGATCTCTGAATTGAAGCGTCGTGGAGGTAAATATGGCGTTGCCTCTTTATGTGTAGGTGGCGGCCCCGCTATGGCAACCGTTATCGAAATGTTATAGTATTTTTACACACTCTAAAGGGGCTATTCTAGCCCCTTTTCAATTCACTCTAATTTATGATGGGAGGATTTAGTATGAAAAAAGTTGTTGTTCTAGGTGCTGGGACTATGGGCGCGGGCATTGCACTCGTTGCTGCTCAAGCGGGTTTCCAGGTAATCCTTCGTGACGTTTCAGAAAGTCTCGTTCAAAAGGGTCTTAAAATTATTGACAAAAACTTAGATAAATCTGTTAAAAAAGGGAAGCTGTCTGCTGAGGATAAATCGGGGATTCTTGGAAATCTCAAAGGGGTCTATGACTTAAATCAAATGACTGAAGAATTAAAAGATGCAGATTTAATAATTGAAGCAATCGTTGAAAATATGTCAATAAAGAAAAGTGTTTATAAAGAATTTGATGCGCAATGTCCAGAAAAAACAATCTTTGCTTCAAACACTTCTGCATTGAGCATTAGTGAATTAGCCTCCTCAACAAACCGTCCCCAAAATGTCATAGGTATGCATTTCTTTAATCCAGCCAATGTTATGCAACTTGTTGAGGTCATTGCCGGAGCAACAACGAGCGATGAAACAGTTGAATTCGTCAATAATTTCGTGAAAGAAATAGGAAAAGTACCTGTTCGAGTTAAAGAATCTCCAGGCTTTATTGTTAACAGAATGTTAGTTCCATTAATTAATGAGGCTGCATTTATCTATATGGAGGATATTGCATCTGCAGAGGATATTGACACTGCTATGCGTCTCGGAGCAAACCACCCGATTGGCCCTCTCGCTTTAGGTGATATGATAGGATTAGATGTCTGTCTCGCTGTTATGGAAACGTTATATGCCGAATTTGGTGATCCTAAATATCGACCTTGTCCCGTTCTTAAAAAGATGGTTCGTGCAGGCCTTTTAGGGCGTAAAACCGGAAAAGGATTCTTTCAATATTAAACTTCTGCCTCCTGAAATGTGGGCATGAGAAGAAGAGTGCGACAATTGAATGTATAAAACGAGAGGTGATCCTTTTATGGAATGTACCAATCATAAACCGGAAGAAACAATCATGGCGCATTTTTCTGATGCAGTTCAATGGCGCAGAGATTTGCATAAGCACCCACAACCGGCTTGGCTAGAATTCTATGCGACTGGCTTTGTAGCAAAAAAATTAGCAGAATGGGGTTATGAAGTAAAACTGGGCCAGGACATCATTGACGAACGAAAACTGCTCCTTTTACCAAGCGCAGGGAAACTGCAAACGGAATACGAACGAGCCTTACAGGACGGTATAAAAGAAGAATATATTGCTCCAGCAAAGGGCGGATTTACCGGAGTGATCGGAATTCTGAAGGGATCTCAACCCGGACCAACAGTTGGCTTCCGCTTTGACATTGACTCTAATGAAGTTACGGAAGGGGCGTCAGATTCCCACCGTCCGGCCAAGGAAGGGTTTGCTTCCCAGAACCCGGGTTATGCTCATATGTGTGGACATGATGCCCATATAGCCATGGGCTTGCTCCTAGCGCTTCATTTTGGAGAAAATAGGGACAAACTCAAAGGAACGGTTAAGTTTATCTTTCAGCCAAATGAAGAAAACTTAAGCGGAGCCTCAGCGATGGTTGAGAAGGGGCTGGTTGATGATCTTGACTATTTGTTTGGCGGGCATGTCGGGATCAGTGGCAACGAGGCCGGTAAGATTTCTATTGATGTCCATAGTATTCTGGCCTTGTCCCGCTTTGAAATCACTTATACTGGACGTTCAACGCACGCTGGAGTTAGCCCGCATGAAGGAAAAAATGCCTTGCTCGGAGCATGTGCGGCAATCACCAATCTTTATGCTATAGCGAGGCATGGCGGAGGGGCTTCCCGGATTAATGTCGGTACGCTGGAAGCTGGGAGTACATGGAATGCCATTCCCGATCGGGCCTATTTCCGTATGGAGACCCGAGGAGCCAATAACACAATAAACGGGTATATGGTACAAAAGTCCCTGGAAGTCCTGCAGGGGGCAGCCAAAATGTATGACTTGGATCTAGAGATCAAACCTGCCGCCAATGCCATTAGCGGGAGAAGTTCCCCAGAAATGATTGCTTTAGGTATGAAGGTAGCAGAAAAACTGCCTTCGGTCAAACAAGTTATCCCTGAAGTGGCCTTTAACGGTTCGGAAGATGTCACTGTGATGATGGAACGGGTGCAGAGCCGTGGCGGGAAAGTTCTTTATGTGCTATTCGGAAGTCCTATCTTTGGTGGCCATCATAGTTCTACCTTTGATGTGGATGAAACAGTTATTCGTAACGGAGCAGAGTTCCTTGCTTCCATGCAGGCGGAAGTTACAAGTGATACAGTGACAGAACGACTTTAGCGACGTACTGATTATGTATCAGAAAAGGATTCTTTGAATATAAAATTCTAGGGGGGAATAGTGATGGCTGTCGTTGAACTTAAAAAAGAAAATAGATTAGGTTTCGTGACCATTAATCGACCCAAGGTTTTAAACGCTCTCAATTTGGAAGTCCTTATCGAATTAGATCAAATGATCACCATGCTTTACAATGATAGGGAGATCGATGTTGTAATAATTACAGGCGCTGGAGAAAAGGCTTTTGTCGCTGGAGCAGACATATCAGAAATGAAAGATAAGTCCCCACAAGAGAGTTATACCTTCGCGCGTCAAGGTCAGGTTTTGTTTCAAAGAATTCAAGAACTTCCACAACCTACGATTGCTGCAATTAATGGTTTTGCCTTTGGGGGAGGTTGTGAACTTGCGATGGCCTGTGATATGCGCATCGCAACTGATAAGGCAAAGTTTGGGCAACCTGAAGTCGCCTTAGGTATTATACCAGGCTTCGGGGGAACACAACGGCTCCCGCGTCTTATTGGACGAGCAAAGGCTATGGAACTCATTCTAACAGGGCGAACCATCAATGCATCTGAAGCTTTAGAGTTAGGTCTGGTTAATAAAGTGGTAACGACAGAAAACCTTATGGACGAGGCGGTAAGCCTTGCAGAAGCAATTCTTTCCAAAGGACCGTATGCGATTCGACAAGCAAAAGTCGCAATCAACAAAGGTCTTGAAGTGGATATTAATACGGGCTGTGAACTCGAAGGAAACTTATTCGCCTTATGCTTCGGAGAAGAACAGAAAGAAGGAATGTCCGCTTTTTTAGAGAAAAGACAGCCTAATTATAAAAAATAGTATGAAGTTATTAGTACTCTAGTATTGTTCCTCCATACCTGCGTCTTCAGCCTCGTTGTTATAAGGCAATAAAATGGATAATATTTGAAATAATGTATATATTTTTAGGAGGGATGCAAGCTGAACGAATCATTACAGAAAATTATTACTCGGAGGAGTATCCGCAAATACATCGATCAACCGATAAGCGAGAATCAAGTGCAATGGATGTTACGAGCGGCCATGAACGCTCCTTCCGCCGGCAACGAGCGGCCGTGGGAGTTTTTAATGATTACTAACCAGGATAAACTTAAAAGAGTACCTGAATTTCATCCCTATTCCAAAATGCTGCCAGGGGCAGCCGTAGCAATTTTAGTCGTAGCAGATCCGTCCAGGGTAAAGTACGAAGAAGAATTGCGGCAGCTTTGGATTCAGGACTGCTCAGCAGCTACCCAAAATATTCTCCTGGCTGCCCATTCACTTGGGTTGGGGGCCGTTTGGCTTGCGGTCTATCCTGACCCTTCAAGGCAGAATGGAATGCGAGAACTATTTAGTATACCAGAAGAGATGGTACCCTTTAGCATCATTTCCATAGGCTACCCTGCGGAACCAAAACAGGCCGCGGACCGCTACGATGAAACCCGTATTCACCGAGAAATTTGGTAAATACAGCAAGCCCTAATTATTTCATCTATTGACATGGGGGGACGGTCATGCGGAGTGATTTTCGCTTTTTCCACCGGTTAAGGATTCGGTATTCGGAAGTTGATTGGCAGGGAATTGTATTTAATGCTCACTACCTAACATATATGGATGTTGCCGTAACTGAATATTTCCGGAGTATGCGCATTGATTATAAGAGACTGGCGCAGGAAGGTAAAATGGATATGGCCGTGGTCAAAACTACCCTAGAGTTCAAAAGCTCCGCTATGTTCGATGAAGAGTTAGAAATCGGAACGCGCATTTCCAACATGGGAAATACAAGTTATAGCGTAGAGTTTGAGATTTACAAAATGGGTTTGGAAGATCTGATTTTCAGGGCACAAACCATCTATGTAAACTACAACATCGTAAAACGCAGAGCTGAACCGGTACCAGAATTTTTCCGGTCCGTGGTCCAAAATTTTGAACAATAGTTTCAAGGCAGTAACTAATTTAAAGAGGTATCACTTTAAAACTGGTGCCTTTTTGTATTCCAGCGAAAGCTTTAAGACATCAAAATTGGGGCAGATCATCCGTGAACAGGTTTTTTACTATTGCCTAATTGACAGAGATATGATCAAAGTCGTCCCTGATCTAATCTTCCTTAGCACTGGTCAAGTAATTTTGACCTGTGCTTTTTGGCTTTTTACTGAGGATAAAAAGCTTCAGGGTATTTTTGCACAACCCGCNNATATTAGCGTGTTAGGCATCCAGGGTTAGCTCTGACGAAATACCCTAAATTAAGATAAATCGGAAATGTTGAGTGTTTTTTATAACAGGTTCTTTTTGTCAAATTGAAGTATGGGCAATGGGCTAAACAAACAGAATTGAGGTCAAGTAAAATGGTATTACTGTTGTTTATTTGATGCTGTTTTGTGATTAATAAACATATATTTATCAATGTTTTAGAAATAAGCAAACACTTTTTTTGTGAGTGAAGCTGGATGATAGGACTAGATATAAAGGGGTTAAGCGCGTACTGTCTTTGCTAAACCTTGAACCTTAGTAAAGCAGAAAGACCCCTAACTTTCAATTAGAGATCTTTCTGCTTTACTAAATCATTCTAAGGAAATTCAAACATAGCCTTATATTAAAATATCTTGTGGTCTGTAAAATTCACAGTTAAGTTTTCTAAAGTCCTTAGCGTTCCAGGTCAATATCGGCAGCACCAAACTCCTTGATTTCTCGGCTAAGTAAACGTCTACGAAATCTACGTTAACCTCACGGAAACGAACTAAGACACGCTGCATCAGACTGTCTTCTTCGAGTTCAACTCCGTCAGATTCAACAAAGTCCTCAAAGACTTGCAAAATCGCTTCTTTTTCAAATTTATAAAACTTACGCAAGACCCAATATGCTTCGATTAGAACGAGTGACAGAATATAAAAGGTAGTGTCACCTTGTTCGATTAATCGCACCAATTGTTCGATTTGAGTGTCATCGTCTTTTACGAATAAACGAATCAGGATGTTGGTATCAGCTATCATCGGTTTATTCATTTTCTGATTCCTTTGACTTGCTGACAATTGCTCTCGCCCGTTCTATTCTTGTTAATTTAATTACTTCGTCTACATCTACATCCACATCTATGGGGAAAGTAGGTTTTAATGCTCCCATGACCCCTCGAATTGATTTTTTGGTTTTAGGTTGGACTTCAATAATTCTTTCGCTTTCATCTAAGACAAAAGCTAATCTGTCTCCCTCTTTAATGTTTAAAATAGTTCTCAGTTCAACTGGTATAGTTAACTGTCCTTTGCTAGTTAACCTACCAGAGAGAAGTTGTTTTGCCATGATAAATGCCCCTCCGCCCTAATAGTATTACCTATATTATAAGTAATACTATTGAATAAGTCAAGTTTTACCAGTTAGCCTTAACTTCAAATGAACGACTTGTGAAAACCTAGATCTAGCTACTAAAATATATGTGACAACTCCAATGTCCACAGCCCCAATACAAAAGATATAACGTACGAGATATATCTGAAATGGCAACCCCAGTAAATCAACGTGAGCTAGAGGAAAACGCACTTTGATCATTGAAGTAAAAACACGCTTGCAGGAGTTAAATGTTAGAAATCGAAAACAGTTAAATTGGCTATCAGGGAGGAATTTGGACGAAAACGGGGAATTAAGTTTAGACGAACTTGTCATATTATTAGTTATAGGACTCAAGGAGCAAAATGAAGGTAAATTATTTATTGTTGGCGAATAATTTCGATGGTGCGACACGTTGGGGATTACAATACTACAGCTATGCTAGGGCGTTGGTATTCTTCTTTTGTTTCTAGTTCAGCACTATTGAAATAGATAAGGGGATAAATTTAAATGAAAAAAACAGCAAGTAAAATAGCAATTTGCACTAGTATTATAGTCTTAGGGTTATCTATAAAAGTATTGGCATCACCGGCACAAAGCGTACATCCAGCTAATACCCATAATTTAGGATCATACAACGAAAATCCTAAACCAATTTTGGTTGCAAATAAAGATGTTCCTATAAGTTCTCTCATTTCCAAAGAAAAACTAGAAGCAGATAACAGTGCTTATAAAATTAAGAATGTAAAATCTAAGCTTAAATCAGTAACATTAAAAACGTGGCAACAATACTGTCTAGAGGATGATCCTGAGTTTAAAGCCGTTAATCATCAAATTGACCCTGATCGTATGGTTTGGGTTGAAATAACCGAATACCCAGATGGTGTAGATTCAAAGATTGGATTTTATGCTAATGCAACAATAAAATCAGTATTTGATGCACAAACTGGTAGAATCTTAGCTTCACTTGTTACTGGAGCGTTTCAAGGGACCCTTCGTACTCCTTAAGCAAAATGGGTTAGGTAGCACTTTCCGTAATGTTAGTTATAGGACGCAAAGTAAGTAAAGGGGGTCCCTGAAAACTTATACTTTCTGATACGTGTAAAAAGGTAAATTATTTATTGCCTAGTAAAACTACTAGTGCGCAAATAATGGAAAGGGTTTATAATTCAAGTGTACTAGCGGAATGACGGTAGGCTCGATTGACACAGACAATCAGGAGCGACATAGGCTATAATGTTTGCGAATTATTCCCATCACTTTCAGTGACCCCAGAAAAAAAGAGGTAAATGCTCTCGCACGAGTGGTAAATAAGACCGAATATAAGGAAGAAGTTTATTGTAAATTTCTCAAAATCGTGTCTTGACAAGCGGGGTCATTACACTATGTAGTCTGCGTTTCCAGATGCATTATATCACCCTAGGGCACACTATCATAAAATTTTTGTGCCTTGAGTACAGCGAAAGGATGAAACTTATTATGAAATCACTTTTAGTTTTTGCACCCGGATGGCATCCGAATGGGCCTTACCTTGCCCTACCCATACTCAAATCTTTCCTCAAAAATGAGAAAGGAATTTCAGCTGATATTAGAGATCTTAATATTGAATATTTCGATCATATTCTTTCAAAAAACTATATCAACCAATGCTACGATAAAATTATAGCTGAAAAACGGATGAATGGTACTTTACATTTGGTTAGAGAGTCTTCTCTTTTAATTGAAAAAGCAAAAGAAATAAATAAATCGCCGAGATTTTTTAACAGCAAGGACAGACAATTTACTGTTAATACAATTGCAAATGCATTATATGTAATAAACGAGGGTTTTTGGCACTAAATTCCTTAACGTGGGTTTTGTCGGTTTTGTTGGCTGTTATTTCCGTTGCCACCATTTGAGACTTCGTAATCTTTGGTTCTCTGCTTCTAGTTCTACTATTTTCTGAGTTTGCTCTATTATAATTTCATCTTGTCGCTGAGTTATAGTATCTAATTTTTGAACCACATTGTTAAATCCTGTTGTCATTTCATTCTGTCGTTTTTCAAACTCCTCCGCGAATGCCGTTTTCATAGTTTCTAGTAGTTGCGTTTGCGTAATATTGTGCTCTTGCGATTGCGTTGCTAATGCATTGTGGAGCTCTTGTGTTGCGTTATTCATTTCTTGCGTTGCAACTTCAACTGAAACGCCATATTTTATTTCTAGAAGCTGATGGATCTGTTCTTGTGTGAGCTTCTGGTTGTAGCTGTCTGAAATAAATTTAATAACTTCCACCACGCTTGGATGGTATTGACGTTTTCTACCTTCGCCCTGGGCCGTAAAAAAGCTCGGGAAACTGTCTCTGTAAAACCGCGCTGTTGATTCCTTCACTTCGGCTAGTTCCGCACATTGTTTAAACGTGAAATACACTATTCTTACCACCCTTTAATTGTTCGTATAAATTTCCTTTATTGACACATATAAATCATTCGCCAGCAGTAAATAATTCACCTTTTTTTACTGGGTTTTATAATTAAGGATTTACATTAAGCCCACCTCAACCCTTTTGGACGAAGTGGGCTTAATGTAACCCTAGTGGATATTGACTACATGTCGTATTAAAGTTGCTTTCAGAAATTACCCAGGCAAGTTCTGCAATATATTCAAGTTTAAGCGCCTCTGCTATGGGCGCTCTAGGAAGTTTATCATCTACTGGAAGCACTGGGCAACAAATGAATTTCCCTCCTTCTATGGAATCAGTGCAGCAAGCATACGGCATATAATTACTAGACACAATCAAGAGCCC
>PKWS01000299.1 GCA_003132105.1 Desulfosporosinus sp. | reverse complement strand
GCAATGTGGTGGCTTAAAGATGTATGGGTGATTGATCCGAGTCAAAAGCTTTCAGCCCCTCGGGATGTTCTCGTTAAAGGCGGGAAGGTGTTAGAAATCTCTTCCTCAATGACAGAAGAAGAGGTGTTAACAAAAGCACAGGGCGAATCAGTCGACGCGGTCAACGGTAAGGGGAAGTTCGTTTTTCCGGGACTTATTGATGTACACACTCACCTGCGAGAACCAGGACAAGAGGACAAAGAGGATATTCTGAGTGGCTCTCGCGCTGCAGTGCGCGGAGGATTTACAACGATTCTGGCCATGGCTAACACTCTACCAGTGATTGATAATAGGGCTCTCGTTGAATTCGTGCGAATGCAGGGAGAGCGTGCTGGCTATGCTCATGTGCAGGCGATTGGGACAGTCACTAAAGGAATGCAAGGGGCTGAACTGGTCGAAATGGCGAATATGAAAGAGGGTGGAGTTGCAGCATTCTCCGATGACGGTAAAAACATTCAAAATGCAGAAGTGATGCGGCTCGCTTTAGAATATGCCAAATTGACAGGACTCCTCATTATCAGTCATTGCGAGGATAAAGACCTAGCAGCAGAAGGGCAAATGCGACGTGGGGTGGCCTCTGCGCGGATGGGCTTGAAAGGGATTCCAGCCAGTGCGGAAAGTGTGATCGTTGCTAGAGATTTGATGCTGGCTGAGGAAACTGGTGGGAAACTTCATTTGGCCCATATTTCTACGGCAGAGAGTGTCGATTTGATTCGGCGGGCTAAAGAACGAGGAGTGGATGTCACCGCGGAAGTCAACCCTCACCATTTGATCTTTTGTGATGAAGATATGGGTATCACCGATACTTTTCTTAAAGTTAATCCTCCCTTGGGTTCTCGAACGGATAGAGAGTCACTCATCGAAGCACTTCGTGATGGAACACTGGATATGATCGCCACCGATCACGCCCCACATACCCAGGCAGAGAAAACCCGGCCCTTTGCAGAGGCCCCCTTTGGAATTGCGAGCCTAGAGACAGCTTTGAGTGCGGTATGGCAACATCTAGTGGTACCCGGACGAATTTCCCTGGATCGAGTGATCGAGGCTTGGAGCTTCTCTCCGGCACAGAGGTTTGGTTTACAGGGAGGATCGTTGGCCCCTGGGTCTCCAGCGGATATGGTGCTCTTTGATCCTGACTTCTCAGAAGTGATTGATGCGGCAACGTTGGTTTCAAAAGCACGAAATACCCCGTTTTTGCATAAAACCTTACAAGGTTTTCCGGTCATGGTGTGGGTGGAAGGCCGACTTGTCCAGAGAAATCGTAAAGTTCTATAACATAGATGTGCCTAAAAATNNATTAACAATAATTAATATAAGAGAGTGAATATCGGTAAGAGAGAGGAAGCGTCGAACGTGGCATATCTTGTTTTCAAAGATGGGACAACCTATGAGGGGGAAGCTTTTGGGGATTGGCTAAAGAGCAAACCCTCGGTGACCGACCATGAAGTGGTTTTCAACACCTCTATGAGCGGTTATCAGGAAATGGTCACAGATTTGTCCTATGCCGGGCAGATTCTCGTCCTGACTCAACCGCAAATTGGTAACTATGGGTGGCACCATGAAGAAAATGAAGCGGATAAAACTCGTCTGCAGGGACTCATTGTACGTGAACTTTCCGAGGGAGAGGGAAGTTTACATGCTGAAGGGTCCTTAGAGGATTATTGTCTTGGACACAGTGTGCGGGGGTTAATGGGTGTAGATACTAGGGCTTTGACCAGATATTTGCGCCAGTTTGGAACATTACCTGGAGTGATGGTTGAAACTCGGGAGGTCGGACTGGAGTTCTGGGCGAATTTCCAGGGACACGTTGAAGCAGAGGGGGAAAGCGAACACTGGGTATATCGGTCAACGGTCAAAGAAGCTTTCGAGATTCCAGGACCGGGTCCCTTACTCGCTGTACTTGACTTCGGAGCGAAACGAAATATTATTCGTCACCTTCAGAAGAGAGGGTTTAGGATCATGGTGTTCCCGGCCAGGTCAACTGCTGAAGATATTCTAAGGCATCATCCCAGTGGATTAGTTCTAAGTAATGGTCCTGGAGATCCTGGCGAGTTGCCGGAAGGGGTGGCCACGGTCGCAAAGTTGTATGATAAACTTCCGATCTTAGGCATCTGCTTAGGGCATCAACTCCTAGCCTTGGCAGCGGGTGGAGAAACCTACAAACTTCCTTACGGGCATCGAGGCGGAAATCATCCTGTCATCGATATACGTTCAGGAAAAGCGACCATGACGTCACAAAATCATGGTTACGCAGTACAAGAAGCTTCGTTAAAGGGTTCAGGGTTTGAAGTGACGTTGCGTAACCTTAATGATGGAACCGTAGAGGGGATGGAGCACAAGATTNNGAAGTCTAATAAAGAAAACTAGGCTAGCGCCAAGCCTTAGCGAAGGCGGTCGCCTTAGTTGCACTTATGCCACCCGAAACTTATACTTTTTGACTGGTGCAAGAAAGGGGAGATCATAATAATGCCCAAGAAAGAGTGGAAAAAGGTCCTGGTGATCGGGTCAGGCCCCATTATCATTGGGCAGGGTGCTGAGTTTGACTACGCCGGTACACAGGCCTGTCGTGCACTGCGTGAAGAAGGGGTAGAAGTCATTCTTGTGAATTCCAACCCAGCGACTATTATGACAGACCGGGAAACCGCGGACCGAGTCTATATTGAACCTTTGACGGTTGAATCCGTGGAACGAATTATTGAGCGGGAGAGGCCGGATGGGCTGATTCCTACCATGGGCGGTCAAACTGGTCTTAACTTGGCCTATCAGCTTGCAAAACGTGGAGTTTTGGAACGCTGCGAGGTCACTCTGATGGGAACCTCACTTAAAAGCATTGATCAAGCGGAAGACCGGGAAAGCTTTCGGGCTTTGATGCAGGAGCTTGGAGAACCAATTCCTGAAAGTATGATTGTATCCCGGGTTNNTGAGGAACTTGAGCAGATCGCAGAAAGTGGCCTGCAAGCAAGCCTCATTGGTCAGATTCTGGTGGAGCGAAGTGTGGCCGGCTGGAAAGAAGTTGAGTTTGAAGTTTTACGCGATGGAGTCGGAAACTGCATCACGATTTGTCATATGGAGAACATGGATCCAGTCGGAGTACATACGGGGGATAGTATAGTCGTTGCACCCTGTCAAACCTTGACTGATCGGGAGGTACAAGCCTTACGTAGTGCTTCGCGTAGGATCGTGGAAGGCCTGAAAATTGAAGGGGGATGCAATGTCCAGTTTGCTCTTCACCCGTCACGTTTGGAGTATGTGGTGATCGAGGTCAACCCCCGGCTAAGTCGTTCTAGTGCACTCGCCTCCAAGGCTACCGGATATCCGATTGCCAAGGTGGCAGCTAAAATTGCTTTGGGTTATGCCCTAACAGACATTAAGAATGCAGTGACTGAGAAAACCTCGGCTTGTTTTGAGCCAGCCCTAGATTATGTCGTCGTCAAAATACCACGCTGGCCCTTTGATAAATTTACGGAGGCAGATCGGCGCTTGGGCACCCAGATGAAAGCGACTGGCGAAGTAATGGGTATCGGCCGTAACTTGGAAACCGCCTTACTCAAAGCCATCCGTTCTCTGGATATAAAAGTCTACGGGGTCCGATTACCGGAGCTTGAAGGACTATCTGATGCTGAACTAAGAAGAGCATGCCTAGAACCCGATGATCGTCAACTGTTCGTTTTTGCCGAAGCCCTGAAGCGCGGTTGGACAGTGGATTGGTTGGCTGAGGAGACGGGCTGGAATCGTTATTATCTAAAGATACTTAACCGTTTAGTCGATAACACAGCATCATTAGAAAAAGCCCCTTGGGATAAAGAGCTACTGCTCAGTACGAAAAAGCTTGGTTTCGCCGATCGGGAAATTGCGTCCCTCTGGAAGAGTACGGAAGATGAGGTTCACCAATTCAGACTTGAGCAAGGTATTCAACCCGTTTTCAAAATGGTTGATACCTGCGCCGGAGAGTTTGAGGCCACAACGCCCTATTTCTATTCTAGCTATGATGTAGAAGATGAAGGGGAAGTTCATAAGCGACCCAAAGTGGTCGTCTTAGGGTCCGGCCCGATTCGGATAGGGCAGGGGATTGAATTCGACTATTGTTCTGTGCATGCAGTTCTGGCACTGCGAAAAGCCGGATTTGAAAGTATTATTATCAATAACAATCCTGAGACGGTCTCGACGGACTTTGACACGGCAGACCGCCTTTATTTCGAACCCTTGACCCTGGAGGATGTCTCGGCGATTTTAGACAAAGAACAGCCAGACGGCGCGATTGTTCAGTTCGGAGGACAGACAGCCATTGGCTTGGCCAGCGGCTTAGCGGCGCGTGGATATCCAATCTTGGGTACGACAGTTGAAGACATCGACAGGGCAGAGGAACGGGGGACTTTTGACCGTGTTCTTCAAAAACTAGGCGCAAAACGGCCACGCGGTGGTGGGGCCACAAATATGGAGCAAGTGCAACGTGTGGCCCACGAGATCGGATTTCCTTTGGTGGTTCGTCCGTCGTATGTGTTGGGTGGACGGGCCATGGACATTGTCTATGAAGCGAAGGAATTAGAGGCTGTTGTGAAGCGTGCCCTATCTGCCTCCTCAGATCAGGAGATCTGGATGGATCAATATCTGCTTGGAACGGAGGTGGAGGTCGATGCGGTCTCTGACGGAGAAAACGTCTTCATCCCTGGGATTATGGAACATTTGGAGCGAGCAGGCGTTCATTCAGGGGATTCTATTGCAGTCTATCCACCTCAAACGTTGGACTTAGATATGCAAGAACGCATTGTCGCTTTAACGGAATCGCTAGCTCGATCTTTGAAAATCAAAGGCTTATTGAACATTCAATATGTAATTTATCATAAAGAACTCTTTGTCTTAGAAGTCAATCCTCGGTCAAGTCGCACCGTGCCGTTTTTGAGTAAAGTCACTGGAGTACCCATCGTAGACTGGGCAACCCAAGTGATCTTAGGGAGAACCTGGGCAGAAATAAAGATTCCGCATGGCCTCTGGCCTACAGGTGATCGGGTTGCTGTCAAAGCGCCCGTGTTCTCCTTCTCAAAGCTACAACGGGTCGAACCGTCTTTAGGTCCGGAGATGAAATCCACAGGCGAAGTCATGGGAATCGACCGAACCTACGAAAAAGCCCTCTACAAAGCACTTCTCGGGGCGGGTCTGTCCTTCACAACGTATGGTTCTGTGTTCGTGACTTTGGCAGATCGTGATAAAGCGGAAGGGGTAGCACTCGTCCGACGGTTCGCTGATATTGGGTTTCGAATCTTAGCGACAAAGGGGACAACACGTTATTTAGAGAGTGAAGGACTAAGAGTCGAACAAATCGCCAAATTACATGACGGTTCAAACGAGATTATCGACGGAATCCGAAAGCAAAAAATCCAATATGTTGTCAATACTACAACTCATGGCCGAGTACAGGAAAGTGATGGGTTTGCGATCCGTAGAGCAGCAGTGGAACACGGAATTCCATGCTTCACAAGTCTCGACACCGCAGCAGCGTTGCTCCAGGTGCTAGAAAGTATTTCCCCAGGCCTCTTGCCGTTGTAATTAGGAAAGGAGAGTGTGAGATGCTCACGGAAGGACTAGTGGTTGTTCATGAATGCTTGGGTGAGGAGGAGCAGATGCTTAGGCGCCTGGTTTTAAAAGGACCGATTGCTAAAACTGCGAAGGCTGGACAATTCGTAGCTGTCCAAGTTCAGGATTCTTCGATCCCGTCCTTTGACCCCTTGCTACGGCGGCCCATCAGCTTAGCCGAAATTTCTCCGGATCAAGACGAAATAACGTTGCTCTACCGGGTTCAAGGTCGGGGAACTAAAATTCTAGCAAGAGCACGGTGTGGGGAGCGGCTCAGCGTTATGGGGCCCTTGGGTAAGGGCTTTTCCTTGCCAGAAGTAGGGGAATTGTGGCTAGTTGCTGGAGGAATTGGCATATTTCCACTCTATGCTCTCGCTCAAAGTGCACTTGCTCAGGGTCTGATCGTTCGTTTGTTTTGGGGGGGAGAAAACGAGTCGTTTTTAAAAAGTGCGGGACTTCGCACTTGGCAAGCCTTGGGGATTTCGATTTACCCCAGTACGTTGGATGGAACTTTAGGGGATAAGGGTCTCGTGACTGAGCAGGTACAGGGGCGATTATCTCAGTTGTTTGGGCAGACTAAACAGGCGAACCATTCAAGCACTGGACAGATTAGTGTAGCCACTTGTGGTCCGAAAAAGATGATGCAGGCAGTTACGGAACTATGTATGAACTTTGCGGTCCCTGTGCAGGTTTCGCTGGAAGAACGCATGGGCTGCGCAGTGGGAGCCTGTTTAGGATGTGTATGTACCCTCATTGATGAAGCAGGCACTCTAAGCCATAGAAAAGTATGTCAGGATGGACCAGTTTTTCGGGGTGAGGAGGTTGTTTGGAATGTGTCCTGTTGATCTTACGACCGTTTTTGCGGGAATCACTCTAAGAAACCCGGTCCTTACATGTTCAGGAACCTATGGGTTTGGGGAAGAGTACGACGATTATTGTCCGCTGGAAGCCTTAGGGGGAATAACTCTGAAGGGGATTACCCCCCGGCCGCGGCTAGGAAATGCAGTGCCTCGCTTGGCAGAAACACCTGCAGGGTTACTAAACGCGGTCGGGTTGGAAAACCCGGGACTAGAGGAATTTTTGCTATCCTATCTTCCAAAGGTTCGCAAAATGCCAACCTCGGTGATAGCCAATATTTCTGGTTTTTCACTGGAGGATTACGTTGAGATGGCTCAGGCGTTGCAAGCGGATTCCGGGTTAGCCGCCCTGGAAGTTAACATTTCCTGCCCGAATGTCAAACATGGCGGGATGCATTTCGGAACAGACCCTCAGAGTGCTGAAGAAGTGATTTCGGCGGTTAAGGCAGTAACGGATCTCCCAATCATCGCTAAGCTTTCACCCAATGTCACAGATATTGTGGGAATGGCCCGTGCTGNNCCCTTGTTAGCCAATACGTTTGGAGGGCTTTCTGGACCGGCCATTCGACCTGTTGCTGTCCGTATGGTATGGCAAGTGGCTGAAGCAGTTGATTTACCGATCATAGGTATGGGTGGGATTACCACTTGGGAGGACGCTGTGGAATTTCTCTTAGCAGGAGCGACAGCCATTAGTATCGGCACTGGGAATTTCGTCAATCCCCAGGCCCCACTGGAAATTATTCAGGGAATCAACGATTATTGCGAAAAACACGGGATGACTTCCGTGCATGATTTAGTAGGCTTGGCCCATAAGGCTTAGCTTAAAGGTTAGTCACTTAGTCTCGAGCAGTTATGAACGGAGGAAAAGCGAATGGACGCGACATTAAATAAACGGATTATGGTGGCACTTGATGTTCAAGGACGAAAAGAAGCTTTAGCCATAGCTAAGGCTCTCCAAGGGAGCGGATGTTGGNNTGGGATTTCCCATTTTTCTAGACTTGAAGCTTCATGACATTCCCACCACTGTTGAACGGGCGATTCGCGGTTACGTTCAGTGTGGTGTGGACATGATCAATGTTCATTGTAGCGGCGGGTATGACATGATGGCCAGGGCTGCCGACGCTGTTCGGGAAGCTGGGAGTAAGCTGAAAAGTGTTCCTAAGGTGATTGGAGTTACGATCTTAACGAGTATGTCGGAAAATCAATTTAAACAAGAGATGGGTTTACAACGAAAACTTTCAGAGCATGTGGTGGAACTCGCCAAACTTGCAGAAAAGGCTGGGCTAGACGGGGTGGTCGCTTCAGCTATGGAAGCGCGGGAGCTAAGGCGAAACACTGAACCTGGCTTTTTGATTGTTACACCTGGGATTCGTCCGGCATGGAGCGAAGCGAATGACCAAATACGGGTCCTCACCCCCTATGAGGCTTTGGAGGCAGGTAGCTCGTATCTCGTCGTCGGGAGACCTATTACCAGTGCAGAAGATCCTCGTCAGGCCTTGGAACGACTTTGGATCCGTTAGAAAGGAGAGAAATAACGTTGATGGAAAAACACGCGAATTCAAAAGAAACACTGCTCACGCAAGAGAAATACCTTGATTTGTTCAGAAAAAGCAAAGCTTTATTGGACGGACATTTTCTGTTAACCTCAGGAAAACATAGTGCTCAATATATGCAGTGCGCTCAAGTTCTACAATATCCGGATCGGGCCGCCATACTTGCAGAGGGACTTGCCGCGTCGTTTCGCGATAAGGGGATTCAAACCGTCATTGGACCTGCGATGGGAGGCATTTTGGTGGCGCATGAAGTCGCCAAGGCTCTTGGTGTACGCGCCCTGTTTACAGAACGGGAAAAAGGAATCATGCGTTTGCGCAGAGGGTTCACACTTTCCCCGGGGGAACGTGTCTTGGTAGTTGAGGATGTGATCACGACGGGTGGTTCCGTTCGCGAAGTCTTAGCTGTGGTTCAAGAATTCCAGGCTTTCCCGGTAGGTGTCGGTATTCTTGTTGACCGAACGGGGGGGACAGTGGATTTTGGAGTGCCAATGGCCTCTCTCATTCAGCTACACATCGAGGCCTATGAAGCTCTGGAATGCCCGCTTTGTGCTCGAGGGATCCCTGCTATTAAACCGGGAAGCAGGAAAGTTTAATAGAAAAAGTGAACATACTATTAGTGAAGGAAACAGAGCAAAAAGACGAGGGGCATTCATAATGCATTTGTATTTTAAACCTATTGAACAATTTATAAGGTGTCTCGTAAGCTCAATCATCAAACATAATATTGTTGCCTTAGCTGCCGT
>PKWS01000133.1:3976-6710 GCA_003132105.1 Desulfosporosinus sp. | reverse complement strand
CACGGGATGGTGGTGATCCCATGTTCGATGAACACGCTGGGATTAATGGCGACAGGAACGGGAGATCACCTTTTGGCACGAGCGGCACAAGTCACTTTGAAAGAACGCCGCCCGCTTGTTGTTGTTCCACGTGAGATGCCTTACAATATTATTCATTTAGAAAATATGTTGAGGCTGGCCCGAGCGGGCGCAACGATTATGCCTGCTTCGCCCGGATTTTATCACCACCCGAAAGAAATGCAGGATTTAATAAATCATGTGGCTGGAAGAGTCTTGGATCAGTTTGGGATTGAACATACGCTTTTTCAACGCTGGAGTGGGCTATAAAGTGACAGTTAGTCATCGGATAAACTAGATGGGAGGAAGTGGAGAATGCTCAGTTTGAAGATCTTGATGGTAGTCTACGTTCTCTGGAATGGATACGTTTTTATGGCGATGGGGAGAGATAAACGCCGGGCGAAACGACACCAGTGGAGAACTTCCGAAGCAAGTTTACTCTTGATGGGAGCGGCTTTAGGAGGGAGCGGACTGTATGCAGGAATGAAGTATTTCAGACATAAGACTTCCCACCGGAAGTTTGTGATCGGTGCACCGATTCTGTTATTAGGCAACGTTTTAGTCGCTGGTTTTCTATATTATGCTGGGCATGTTCGACTGAATCTATTTTAGGCATATGAAAGAAAATACAAGTCAAAGATGCAATGTATATTTTGCGTCGTTTAAATAGGAAATTACGGTTCATATGGGGGTAAGTCAAATGGTTGAACTCTTAGATGTAAAAGATTATGCCCGAAAAGAAGATTTGGCAGTTTTATGCGAGTATTTTATACAGGTCTACAATCAACAACTTAATAAAAATGTCCAGTTTTTATCGGACGGGTTTCGTGAGAGGTTAAGCGAATATACGTGGCCGGGCAATGTCCGTGAACTACAGAATATTCTTGAATATGCGATGAGCTTAACGGAAGATTCAACGTTAACGGAGGAACATTTATCCCCAAGACTGAAGCAGTCCAAAAAGTACGATGATCTTGACGGGTTCAATCTGGAAAATATCGAGCGGAGAACCATTCTTCGTTGTCTTCAAACATTCGAAGACAGTGTTCGGGGGAAAGAACGAGCTGCGAAGGCCTTGGGAATCGGAATGGCAACCCTTTATCGAAAACTGGCACGCTATAACATCCAATAATCATTGTTAAATCATGTTTTCAGGGCATAATGTACTGAAGACATGATTTCAAGACTGTCATAATTATCATTATGGTAAATGTTTATCTTAACGATAAAGGTCAAGATAGCTATGATTACAAGGAAGTTGGCGGCGTATGCTTCTCGTTTTGATAGAGAATCGCTTAGTGACTTAAACAAAAAGTCGGTAATTTAGCCACCTTTGGACATTCCAGCTGGTTGGCATAGATTTTGCACAGATATAAAGGGATAATATTAGTGAGAGTCATAGTGGCTGTGGTGCTGCTTAGTGGCATAGAGATCAGATAAATGTCGGGACGGAGGGAAATATAATGTCATATACAGTTGTAGGAAAAAGTGTTAGCAAAGTAGATGCTATCGCCAAGGTTACGGGTAAGGCCAAATATACGGATGATTTTTCTGAAAGGGATATGTTAGTTGGGAAGATCCTACACAGCCCTTATGCGCATGCGATTATTAAAACGATCGATGTGAGTCTGGCGCGGGCATTGCCTGGCGTGGAGGCTGTTTTGACGTATAAAGACCTACCGGGAAATAACTACGCTACGTCATATCCCGGTATTATAGAGGGTGCTGTAGAAAATGAATCAGATCGGATAAAATTTGGCACGGCAGGACATCCTTATTCGCTGGATGCCAGTCACAGGGACGTAGAAGACCGTCATATTTTGACGAAGAAAGCTCGTTTTGTGGGAGATGAAATAGCTGCAGTCGTGGCGACAGATGAACTGATCGCTGAAAAGGCGCTAAAATTGATTAAGGTCGAATACGAAGTGCTAGAAGCGCTCACGAGCACGGATGCTGCGCTCAGAGAAGGCGCTCCGTTAATTCATGAAGGACGCGAACGAAATATCTTAGCGTCGGGTGGGTTCGCCATTGGGGATGTTGAAGAAGCTTTTAAAGAATCGGATCATGTCTTTGAAGGGGAGTACGAAACCAGCATTGTACAGCATTGCCATATGGAAAATCAAACCTCCTATGCTTACCAAGATACGGACGGGCGAATCGTGATCGTCACCTCGACACAAATTCCGCAAATTGTGCGCCGGGTTGTTGCTCAAGCGCTGGGAATTCCTTGGGGTAGGGTACGCGTGATCAAACCGTTTGTCGGCGGTGGTTTTGGCAACAAACAAGATGTCTGTATTGAACCTTTAAACGCAGCGATGACCTTAGCTGTGGGTGGGAGACCGGTAAAAATAGAACTCTCTAGGGAAGAGTGTATGATTGACACACGAACTCGTCATGCCTTTAAGTTTAAGATCAAAACCGGGATTAACCAAGATGGAAAAATTAACGGGATTCATATTTCCGCCATCTCCAATACAGGGGCCTACGCCTCGCATGGTCATTCCATTGCTAGTAGTGCTGGGGGAAAATTCCGGTATCTCTATCCGACTAAGGCGTTGAAATATGACCCCGTTACGGTTTACACGAACTTGCCTGTCGCTGGGGCAATGCGAGGGTATGGGACCCCACAAATATTTTATGCTTTTGAATCGCATCTTGAAGATATTGCGAAACAGCT
>PKWS01000133.1:960-3956 GCA_003132105.1 Desulfosporosinus sp. | reverse complement strand
GGCAAGGCCTTAATCAAGTGGGACGAGAAAAAGGCCTTATATAAAGAACAAAGTGGAGAAAAGCTCAGAGGGTTGGGCATGGCTTGCTTCAGTTACTCATCTGGAACTTTCCCAGTCGCTTTAGAACTTGCGGGAGCACGGATTGTCTTGAACCAAGATGGCTCGGTACAACTGCAAATTGGGGCAACGGATACCGGACAGGGCAGTGATACAGTCTTTGGCCAAATGGTGGCTGAGGTGCTAGGACTTCCTATGGATATGGTGCATGTTCTCTCCACTCAAGACACGGACATTTCCCCGTTTGATACAGGGTGTTACGCATCGAGACAAACCTATGTTTCAGGAATGGCGGTCGAAAAGGCGGCGCTCGAAGTCAAGGAGAAGATTCTCGGTTTCGCAGCGAGCATGACGGATATTCCGGTAGACAGAATCGATCTATTGGATCAAAAAATTGTTTATAAACATTCCGGGGAAAGCGTTCTGACGTTGGAACAAGTCGCCATGCAGTCCTACTATGATCGCGTACTTGCCAAGCCTATTACGAGTGATACTTCCAATAATGCCCGTATTAACGCCGTCCCCTTTGGGGTAACCTTTGCCGAGGTGGAAGTAGATATCAAGACTGGGAAGATCAAGGTCTTAGAAATTTATAATGTTCATGATTCTGGGACGATCGTCAATCCTCAAATGGCAGAGGGACAAGTGCAGGGTGGGGTGAGTATGGGAATTGGCTATGCACTGTCCGAGCAGTTGCTCTTTGATGAAATAACGGGTAAACCCCTCAATAATAACTTACTGGATTATAAGCTTCCTACTATAATGGATACACCGGAAATTGGCGTAGCCTTCGTGGAAACTTACGAGCCAACAGGACCTTACGGCGTTAAATCCCTAGGAGAACCTCCGGTGATTACCCCGGCTCCCGCGATTCGTAACGCCGTCTTGGATGCGACGGGTGTCGCCTTTAATCGGTTGCCGATGAATCCGCAGCGGGTATTCGAAGGTTTCAAAAAGGCTGGATTAATCTAGGAAGGCGGTAATGAGATGTACAATATTATTGGCTATTATGAAGCGGAAACCGTCGGTGAGGCGACTGCGCTCCTTGCAGAAAACCCCAATCTTAGAATCATTGCGGGTGGAACAGACATACTTATCAAAATGCACGGTGGACAGATTGAAGACGCTGAGCTCCTCAGTCTGCGCAAGATAAAATCACTGGAACGTATTCGGAAAGCTGAGGATGGGAGGATTATCATTGGCGCGATGGCCACCTTTACTCAGGTTTTTAATGATCCTATCCTACGGGAAATGATCCCGATTTTAACCGAAGCTGCCATCTCGATGGGGGGGCCACAAATCAGAAATATTGCCACGATCGGTGGAAACGTCTGCAATGGGGCAACTTCTGCAGACAGTGCATCCTCATTGTTTGCGCTCAATGCCCAGTTGAAATTAGAGAACATGAATGGTGAACGCATTGTTCCGATCCGTGAATTTTATCTTGGACCAGGCAAGGTGGCTCTGAAACCCGGAGAAATCCTCACTGAAATTCTCATTTCCCAGGAAGATTACGAGGGATTCGGCGGGCAATATATTAAGTTTGCCATGCGTGAAGCGATGGATATTGCCACGCTTGCCGTCGCAGTCGTTTGCAAACTGCAAGGCAAAACGTTTGACGAGGTTAGAATTGGGCTTGGGGTAGCGGGTCCAACCCCTTTGAGGTGTCTAGCTGCGGAAGCTTATGCCTTAGGAAAAGAAGTTTCAGCGGAAACAGTGGCGGAGATTGGAAAGCTAGCGGTTAACTCTGCCAAAGCACGAACGTCTTGGCGAGCGTCGAAAGAATATCGGGAACATCTTGTGGAAGAACTCGTGCAAAGAGCCTTGAAAATTGCAGTTGTCAACGCAGGAGGTGTAGAACTTGTTTAAAAGAATAGCGTTTTCCGTCAATGGTAAAGCCTTTAATTTTGAAGTGGATATTCGTGAATCGTTGTTGGAAATGTTGAGAAATCGTTTAGGGTACACTGGAGCAAAAAAAGGGTGTGGGGCTGGAGAATGCGGGGCATGTAGTGTCCTCATTGATGGTATCCCTTTTGATTCCTGTATTTATCTGGCAGTCTGGGCGGACGGTAAGGAGATCACGACAATTGAGGGTGTGGCTTCGAAAAGTGGGGAACTCTCTGAGGTGCAAAAGGCGTTTGTCGAGGAAGGGGCTGTACAGTGCGGGTTTTGTACCCCTGGCCTCGTGTTGACCACTCAGGCTATGGTAGAGAGTGGAAAAGAGTTCACCACAGATGAGATTAAACAAGAACTCTCGGGACATCTCTGCCGCTGTACGGGGTACCAGAGTATCTTGAATGCTGCCGTGAAATCCTTGGAGGGGCATACGTGCACGTGCGTAGACAGCCCTCACTATATACAACAACACCAACAAGATAGAATTGAGGAACGATAATTATGAGTGACAAGATGACGCAAATTCCGTTTAGAAAACTGATTGATTGGGTGCTCACAGAATTCAGACAAAATAAAACTATTTACGGCATACCTGAAGCGAAGTTTTATCGGAAACCAAACAATCAGCATATCCGATTATTTGGGGAAGATCTCGATACTCCGGTCGGGCCGGCAGCCGGACCGCACACACAATTAGCTCAAAATATTGTCGCTTCGTATTTGAGCGGGAGTCGTTTCTTTGAGTTAAAATCCGTTCAAATCATGGATGAACTGGAATTTCCTAAGCCTTGTATTCTGGCGGAGGATGAATGTTATAATACGGAATGGTCAACAGAACTGCCAATTATGGGTGCTTTCGACGAGTATGTGAAAGCCTGGTTTGTGCTTCATGTGTTACAAAAAGAGCTGTTTAACCAAAGTGATCGTGGGTTCATGTTCAACATGAGTGTGGGGTATGACCTCAAGGGGATTCAATCACCGAAGGTCGATCAATTTGTGGAAGGACTTAAAGATGCGTCGCAAACAGCTGCTTTCAAGGAGTG
>PKWS01000133.1:0-929 GCA_003132105.1 Desulfosporosinus sp. | reverse complement strand
ACCTTATCGACCATGCATGGTTGCCCACCTGCAGAGATTGAAGCTATCATAAAATACTTGATCAGAGAAAAGAAACTTCATACGTTTGTTAAAATGAATCCGACACTTTTGGGTTATGAGTATGTGAGAAACACCTTCGACAAGATGGGTTACCATTATATAGAACTTAAAGAGGAGTCCTTTACGCATGACCTCCAGTTTGAGGACGGTGTGGCCATGCTAAAACGTCTCAAAGCCTTCGCCTTGAACAATAAAAAAGACTTTGGCGTCAAGATGTCTAACACGTTGCCAGTAAAGATTATGAAAACGGAATTACCGGGCGAAGAGATGTACATGTCCGGTCGGGCTCTTTATCCCTTGACGATTAATCTGGCGTTCAAATTAGCCTCCGCGTTTGAGGGGGATCTGAAAATTTCTTATTCAGGCGGAGCCGATGCTTTCAATATTGAACGAATCTTTGAGACTGGAATCCAGCCAATCACAGTGGCTACGACTCTGTTAAAGCCTGGAGCCTATATGCGCTTTAAACAATTAGCGGAGCTCTTAGATCCTTTGATGGATAGTAAGGAGTCTAATAGACTGGATTTAGATAAATTGAAGGCTCTTGCGGAAAGTGCGTTTGAGGATGCCAATCATCTCAAAGAAAAGAGAGACCTCATCAATCGTAAAACAGAGCTCAAGCTGCCAATGATTGATTGTTTCATCGCGCCTTGTACTGTTGGGTGTCCCATTGAACAGGATGTTCCAGAGTATCTTCGCCTGGTGGGTGAAAAGCGATATGAGGAAGCGTTCGATGTCATTGTGTCCAAAAACCCATTACCCTTTATTACGGGGACGATTTGTACCCATAACTGTATGACGAAGTGTACTCGTTTGGACTATGATGAATCCGTGCATATCCGTGGGCAGAAATTGGTGGCTGCAGAAAA
>PKWS01000049.1 GCA_003132105.1 Desulfosporosinus sp. | reverse complement strand
CCAAACTCGGCTCAAGTGGTGCATGCATCAGCGAGGCGGAACACAGGACGTGTTCCGCCGGCCATGCGACAAGGACGACGGCACAGGACGTGCCTAGTGCAGGGTGCGCCATGGATGGCATAGCACACTGCCGCCGCTTTGGCCGGGTACCCCGCCCTCTTGCATGGAAACCACTTGAGCCCTAGTTTGGACCACGACAACATGAGGTGAACGTTGTAACGCAAGTTCAGCATAAATAATCCCCACTCTCGTATATTTAGAGTGACAGACGATATGTGAGAAGAAGGGAGAGGAAAGCTTGAAAGATATAGTGGTGCTGCTTGTGAGTTTAGGGGTCATCTTGATCGGAGCGGAAGCGTTTACCAATGGGATTGAGTGGTTGGGGCAAAGGCTAAAGCTTGGAGCAGGAGCGGTTGGGAGTATTCTCGCAGCAGTCGGGACTGCCTTACCCGAGACCATGGTGCCCATTATAGCCATTTTTGGCATGGGGAAGGGCACAGAAGGTTCGGATATTGGCATTGGAGCTATTCTTGGTGCGCCCTTTATGTTGGCGACACTTGCTTTCTTTATCACGGGGCTTGCGGCATTATTGTTTCGTCGAACTAATCGCCCCCTTTTATTGGAGGCGAAAGTCGTAAGACGGGATTTGAAATTTTTCCTTATAGTTTATACTATGGCAATTTTTGCGTCATTTTTATCCAATCAAGAACTCAAGAATGGTGTGGCATGGGTATTGGTTTTAGCCTATGGGGTCTATGTATTCCTGATATTGCGTGACTCTAAGGGCGGGTGTAAACATGAAAAATTAGCTCCACTCTACGTAGCGAGGCAGACTAAAAATCCGACATTGATTAAAATTTTATTGCAAATAATTATTGCCTTGATTGCAATCGTAATTGGGGCTCAGGGCTTTGTGACTGCAGTACAGCCCATTGCGGTGGCTATCGGAATTCCTGTGTTTGTACTTGCGTTAATTATTACGCCGATTGCCACAGAATTGCCAGAGAAGTTTAATAGCGTCCTTTGGATTCATCGAGGTAAAGACACGTTAGCCATGGGTAACTTGACCGGAGCTATGGTGTTTCAGAGCTCTNNCTATTTATTCTAACAATTTATCGTTCGTTGAACCTGTAAACTCGGCAATAAGCATGCCCACTAAGACTAGCCCGGCACCTAGTAGTCCTCTAAGTGTTAAAATCTCACCGGCAAAGAAAAAGGCATAGACCGCAGCAAACACGGGTTCCATAGAAAAGATGAGAGCGGTATGGGTCGGGGTGGTGAATTGTTGCATTTTGGTTTGAACAAAGAAGGCTAGTGAGGTTGCGGGAATAGCGGTGACCAGTAAGGCAACCCAGACATTTGTGCTAAAGTGCAGCATAGTTTGAGGAGAAAACATGGAGGAAAAACCGCTCAAAACGCTCACAGTTAAAATTTGTACACTGGCTAAAACTGTGGCATTTGTCTGAGGGGCATAACGCCCGACGAAGAAAATATGTAAGGCAAAGCTTAAAGCACAGACAAGTACCATGAGGTCACCCTTGTTAAGCTGCAATCGATCACCTAGAGAGAGGAACGCAAGGCCTCCTAGAGCGCACAGAATGCCAAGGATTAAGCCAGGGCTTGGAAGTTTCCGTGTCGTTATGGTGACTAAAGCCGGGACAAAGACGACGGAGAGTCCAGTGATAAAACCTGCGTTGGAAGCAGTCGTATATTGCAGGCCGACTGTTTGCCAGGCGTAACCAGAGAACAGTAGGCCCCCCAAGGCCACTCCTTTGAGTAGGGTTCCTTTGGAGATATGTGCCTTTTGGAAGTAGAGAAAAGGCAACAAACTAAAGAACGCGAGGCCGAAGCGAATGGCTAGGAAGGGAAACGGAGGGAGATCTTCGATTGCCCATTTGACAATGACAAAGGTTGAACCCCAAACAAATGTAATCAAAAGTAATGAAAAATCTGCCCATTGGCTACGGTTTGGTTTCAAGTAGATCACTCCTAAAACAAAAATAAAATGAAAAGTAAGACCGTTGCGTGGGATACGCAACGGTCTTACTGAGTTAATGGTTATAGCACTATTACGTAGTTTCTAGTATAACGGAAGAAATGACAACTGAAAAGAAATAATTTGTTAACCTTTTCCTCCTTCATGCGGGCCCGGATAACAAGGCGGAATTTCTGGGGCCTCCATCGGGGTATAGATAGGCGGTGGCGAACATGGCGGTAGCGGTGGGCACGGAGCAAATTCACCACAGTATTGCTCCTTCGCTTCACAGAAGAGATGGTAGTGGCGTTCTTCATCTGCAGCGATTTCCGTTAGAATGCATTGTATTTCCGGAATGGGTATTTTTTGAGCGAGTTCAAGATATTCATGTTGGGCTCTGGCCTCGTCTGCGATGTTAAGGTCAAGGAGTAAACAAAGCTCGCTGGTATAGTTGATAAAACGGGATCGCCAATCAACCCAATGGCCACTATTTAATGAACCGTACCTGGGATCTACACCCAGATGGCGTAGGGCGAGAGCTATTTTTTCGAGATGCCGTAATTCGTCATAAGCTATGGGCCGGAGTAAAGCATCGAACTCTGGGCGATCCAGAAGCACGGCTTGGTAAAGGTAGGTAGTGGCAGCGGTTAATTCCGAATCTTTACCTGCATAGGCTTCATACAGCCACATGGCGTATGTAAAGTTCGGTTCAGGAATTTCCTCTGGAGTAGGTTCATGGGTTTCTAGGACGGGAAGTAGAATAACTTGACCGGCGTATATGCGATCAGGATGTTTTAAATGATTAAGTTGAATGATTTCTGCCATTTCGACGTTGTAGGCTTTGGCGATTTTAAAAATTGTATCGCCCGCTTGAACAACATATCGTGCGTAATCCATTAAGACTCCTCCTTTTCATGTGTCATGCTACACTATATTCACAAGAACGCGACATGATAATGGATAATAATGGGCCAAAGGTGGAATGTATTGGACAGGTTCAACGTATTTATGGTACGAGGAGAGATAAAGCGCTCTAGAAATACAATAGATTGAAAAAGGGGGAATAAGAATGGGCTTGTTAATCTTAAAGGGAATTACCACTGCCTTGCTAGTTACGGTCTTGACCCTTTTTGCAGGAATAGTATGGGGTGTCATGGGTCTTGGGGGACTGAGTGTCTCCCTATTGTTGGATATCGGGCTGTTGGCAAGTTGCCTTGTTGGCGGATACCGGACGGCAAAAGAAAGTGGCGAGTGGTTGACGGGTGGGATAGTTGGAACGGGCTACGTTACAGTGGGGACGCTTTTGTTAACGTTATTTTTACCAGTCCAAGGGTGGGGTTTTATCCAAATCCTTGTTGAAGGCGCGATTATTGGGTTAGTGGCAGGTGCGGTCGGAGCAGGAGGGGCGAAAGGCATAGGAATGAGTGCATGGTCAAGACAAAGATCGCAGGTCTCACCTTCTTATGCGGGTTATGAAACAAGTTATGGCGTCAGTAGCAAGTCTGATTGGGATAAAGAAGAGGAACATATGGAATGGAAAGAGGCACCAAAAACTAATTGGATTGAAAGCTTGGAGGACAATCTCAAGCGGAATCACGGGGCAAAGCGGGACGGTGAAAAGAGTCCGGATGTTCAGTGGTCTTGGGAAAGGGAGGAAGAGAAATTAATCGATTCGGGGTCTGGGGATTTAGAACCAAGGTATGTAGAACCAAGGCACATAGAACCAAAATATTTAGAACCGTTGAGAATAAGCACAAGTGTGAATAAAGTAAATGGGGATATGCCGTGGTGGGAATAGGGAACT
>PKWS01000231.1 GCA_003132105.1 Desulfosporosinus sp. | reverse complement strand
AAATCCACTTCTCCACGGGTCACAGGCTGTTTATAAGCAATAATCGAAAGCACTTCAAGTGCTGCATTAGAGAGGGCATGCGTTGGTTGCTTATAGAGAATTTCGATATAGCGGGCGACTTCCGGTTTGGTGCCTAAGGTATATCCGCCATTGATTTCTAGGAGTTTTAATCCGCAGGAATCCCCTGTATATCGGTTTCGCAGCTCGTTAAGCAGTTCTTCAATCATCAACATGTCCAACTCAAGAATCTCTCCGAGCAGTTCAACCGTTAGCGGATCTTTAGCTACAAATAAAAGGGCTTCTAACGCCGCCATTTCTGGTTCCCGAAACAGCATTCTATCTACTCCTCTTCCGTAAATTCCCATGCTTTCTTCGTAGGAAATATCATAATAGCACTTAGTATTGTCAGTTGTTCAGCGCGGACTTTTCCGGATTGCAAAAGTTCTAACAACGCAAGAAAAGAAACAACCATTTCCATTCGCGATCCTATCCTCATAAGTTGTGAAAAACGCATCCCTTTCGGATGGAGAAGAATCCGGCGCAAAACATCCGCAAGCATCACATCGATTGGGATCTCTTCCGGTTCAACATGGTGGATTTCCTCTCCTTTTTCGGCACGTTCGATCACCCGACAAAACGCTTGCCAAAGATCATCGAAGGCTACCCCCTTGAGTGGATCTTCCGGTTCAACATCCGCCAGTAACCCCTCAACGTCAACCTCACGGCAGTAAGATCGCCCTGAAGAGGTTTCTAACGCCTCTAACACTTGTGCCGCCTGCTTGAACGTCCGATAAGCGAGTAAGCGATCCACCAGTTCCTGCCTCAGGTCTTCCTCCCCTCCTACCTGTCCTTGTTCATCTTTTGGAGGTTTGGGCAAAAGTTCCCTTGACTTAATATAAAGCAATTGGGCCGCGAGGACTAGAAATTCTGTTGTGACCTCCATATCCATAGGCCCCATGTTTCGTATGGCTTCCACAAACTGGTCGGCAATACGAGCAATCGGGATATCATAAATGTCAACTTTTTCTTGTTGAATAAGAGACAACAGCAAATCAAGTGGGCCCTTATAGGCAGGAAGCTCAAATTGAACGGTTTTCTCAATTTCCATTTATAACCCCATGACGCAGCGTACTTCTTTCATTGTCTCCGCGGCAGTTACCCTTGCACGTTCGGCACCTTCTTCAAGGACCTTCTCCACTCGGCCTGGTTCCCCCCAATAATCTCGGCGTTCCCTAAACGGGCTTATTAACTTTTCCAAGTTCTCCGCCAGTTGCCGTTTACATGCAACACAACCCACTTTACCTCCTCGGCAGTTTTCGCTCACTTCTGCAACTTGAGGAGTGTAGATCTGATGGAACTTAAAAACAATGCAAACTTCAGGATGCCCGGGGTCATCTTTACGGAGACGTGCTGGGTCAGTAACCATTTGTTGGACCCTCGTTTTGACCTCCTCAAGCGATGCCGTAAGTGATATAGCATTATTGTAACTTTTACTCATCTTCCGCCCGTCAACTCCTGGTAAGAGAGGCACTTTCCCGACAAGATCTTTTGGTTCAGGAAACACCGTTCCGTAAAGATAATTAAAACGACGGGCAACTTCCCGACAAAGCTCAACATGCGGGATCTGGTCTTCCCCAACCGGCACTACATTCGCTTTGTAAACCAAAATATCCGCTGCCTGTAAGAGGGGATACCCTAAAAATCCGTACGTGCCTAAATCTTTTCCCTGTTGACTTAATTGTTTAATTTGATCTTTGTACGTAGGAACCCGTTCTAACCAGGACAAAGGCGTAAACATAGAAAATAGTAAATGAAGTTCAGAGTGCTCTTTGACCGCAGATTGTACAAAGATAGTACTTTTCTCAGGATCGATTCCCACACTAAGCCAATCTAAAGCAATTTCCCTTCGTAGACGGGGATAGTTTAATCGGTCTTCATACCCTGTCGTCAACGCATGTAGATCCGCGATGGAAAAATAGCTCTCATAGTCCTCTTGTAAGGCAACCCAGTTTTGGATGACACTCAGGTGCCCAATATGCAATGCCCCTGTCGGACGCATCCCACTTAAAATTCTTCCTTTCACATTAACACCCCTTTGGTTATCTTAGTCATCGATCAAAATAACGTTCATTAATTATTTAACCCATTTACCCTAGAAAAGGGGTTAATATCAGTGTGATGATTGCCTTGTAGGCATAAAATATCCCATTCACCATAGGGAAAAGCACTTGACCTAGGATATCTGTAAAGAGAAGAATGATCAAAATAATCATTCCATACTGCTCTAGCATATGTAGCTGAGGAGCAAAGCGGTCAGGCAATATTCCTCCCAGAACGGCAAACCCGTCAAGCGGAGGGATCGGCAAGAGATTAAAGATCCCTAAGCCAAGATTCATGAGCACTGTGGATTGAAAGACAAGCGAGATAACGTTACTCCACGCTGATTCATGAATCCAGTGCATGGTCAGAAACCATAGAAACATTACCACAAATGCTGTGATTAAATTCATGATTGGACCAGCCAAAGCAACCAGCATTTGCCCCCGCCTTTTATCTCCTCTGTAGTATTGTGGGTTGGTCATTACAGGCTTAGCCCAACCAAATCGATATAAGAGGGCCATGAGCGTTCCAAAAAGATCCAAATGTGCGATTGGATTCAAAGTTAAGCGCCCTTGACTGCGCGGGGTTGGGTCTCCTAAACGGTCGGCGACCCAGCCATGAGCAAATTCGTGAAAAGCAAATCCAATCATCAAGGCGGGAATATTTGAGATAATGTTCTGTAAATCAAAACCAAACAAATGCTTTCCTCCTTCTAACGACGCAGGGTATTAACCCACTGTCGAACCATACCCAACTCTTCTTCTGAAGTACATATTTGGCCTTCAAGCCAAGCCACGCGCACTCGATCAAGAATTTCTCCGATCTCCGGCCCCTCTTTAACACCCATCTGGAGAAGTACCTTTCCATCAAGAGACATGTTAATCCTTTGACTGGCCTCCAGTCCTTCCATAATTAGCTTATTAAATCGATCATCCCGAGCTAAAGCCATAACAACTCCCTTTGGGACTTTATTTAGCAATCGGTCCAGCTCACCCAGAGTCAATGGTTCCTTTAAAGTCTCACGCAACCGTATAAAGGTTATGGTGTCATCCCGCAGGGATTTGTTCAGACATACTCGATCAAGCAATTTCTCAATAGTAAGCGAGTCCATTTTAGAAATAGAAATTAGCCAACGCATATTCAAAGACCAATCAGCACTGTCCACAACTTCTTCTATGTTAAAGTTCCAATCGTAGTCTTCACCAAACCACGCCTTAAACAAACCACTACTGACTAAGGCTCTACCCATAGCCAGATAGTTTATTTCTTTGAGGACGAGCAGAATTTCCTCTGTAAAACGTTCAATGCTCAGCTTTGAAAGGACTCCTGACTCTATCGCAGTATATAAAGCCTCATGAGTTTCTTTGTCTAAATCAAAGTGATAACGTTCTGAAAAGCGTATAGCCCTTACCATCCGAGTAGGGTCATCAATAAAGCTAATATTATGTAAAAAACGGATTTCTCCTTGTTGTAAATCCCGCATCCCGCCATAATAATCCACGAGTTCCCCAAAATGCTCAGTATTCAAACAGATTGCCATGGAATTAATGGTAAAGTCGCGCCGGAACAGGTCATCTCGCAGGCAGGATTCCTCTACTTGAGGTAGTGCTCCTGGGAAGGAATAATATTCCCACCGAGTACTAGCTACGTCAACATGACTCCCATCGGGAAATGTGATCTGGGCTGTTCCAAACTTAATGTGCTGGGTGAGTTTTCCGTTCGGCATGCGTTTCATCAATGCTTTTGCAAATTGACCACCGCTACCTTCGACAACAAAGTCCAGATCTTGAGTGGGGAAAAATAGGAGCAAATCTCTGACAAACCCTCCTACAAGATAAACCAAACACCCTTCTTCCTGTGCGGTATCTCGCACTGCTTCAAGCAGTTTCCGTATCTCTTCTGGTAGGCTTTCTATCAAATCCAAAATATCCTGACGCATTGCAACACTACGCTCGTGAACAAGTTGCGTTTCCATAGGGACCGAACCTCCATGAACGAGACGTAAAACATCCGACCGGGAAACGATTCCAACGACTTTTCCTTTTTCGACCACTGGGAGACGCCCAATATCGTGCTGGACCATAAGACGCTGGACTTCATCCCAGGGCGCATCTACATCCACCGTAGTCACCTTTGTCGTCATGAAACCCTTCACTGGTGCGTGTCTCAGACCGTGTTTAATCGCTTTATCTACATCACGTCGGGAAATAATCCCAACTAAGCACTTGTCCTCAGTGACAGGTACTCCCGTATGCCCATAACGCAATAAAATTTGTTCAACCTCACCAAGCAGCGTCTCCGGGGTCACGGTCTTAACCGGATAACTCATCATGTCGCGCACAAGGTGAGGGCGTATAGCGTGACTCTGGAGGCCATTACGCAGTTGTTTCAATATCACTGAGATTTCAGCGTCTTTAATGGTGGCAGAAGCAGCTCTCGCATGGCCCGCTCCACCAAATAACTGTACCAGCCCATCGACAGCCAAACCTCTACCTCTTGAACGACCCACGACGTATACTCGATTCTCCATTTTGACCAAGAGAAACCAAGTATCAGCGCTTTCAAGTTCCCCTACTCGATGAGCCAATAAAGCAAGCCCTCCGACATACTCTTCTGTCACAGCGCACGAAAGATACACTGGCAAGCCATCAAAGAATTCGGTCTGCCCTTGGTCAAGCAATTGTTGCAATAGTTCTTTTTGTTCTTCAGCAAGCGGTCGTCGTAAGTATTCGGCAATGACCCCTAAATTAGCTCCTTGCCCTAATAAATAAGCCACAGCCTGAACATCACGAACTGTAGTACTATCAAACAATAAGCTTCCAGTATCGTCGTAGATTCCAATGGCAATCAACGTTGCTTCAAAACCACTTAAGGGTAACCCAAGCGCAGCCAATTTTTCAACGAGTATTGTTGCGCACGCTCCAACTGTTTCAATAACCATACCCGGTTTGAGTTCACCAGAATAGGGATGGTGGTCATAAATTTCCACCTGAACACCAGGGAGCTTAGCCACCTTTTCTCCCAGCGAGCCCGCTCGATGCAGTTCATGGGTATCTACAAGGATAATCCGAGAAACTTCGTCCACGTTAATATCCTGAGCTTTGCGGAACCGCAATTGATCCTTAGAGAGCGCCAAGAAATCTTGAACATAGACGTTAGGTTTTCCGTCCATGACCAACACGCTGTTCGGGTAAATTTTTTGGGCGGCCACCATCGACGCTAACGCATCAAAATCGAGTTGGCGATGAGCCA
>PKWS01000392.1 GCA_003132105.1 Desulfosporosinus sp. | reverse complement strand
CTCAACTACGTTGACGGGAAGAATGACGTGAACCGGATGATCAATAAAGTTAGAAACCTTAGCCCTAACGTTTTAGCCAGTTTCTTCTGCGCCCCACATCTCGAATTTGACAGCATAACCTTGAGCAAAGATCAGGACGGTTATCCATCCTACACCTATGGTACCTCAGTCCTTCATCAGCTTCTGAAAGTCTTTCAAGAAAAAGGGTATCGTTTTGCAAAGATTACAGAACTAAAATAACCCAACTTTCGCCTAAAGAGGGTAAAAACTCTTGGCATCGGCACATCTGTTCCATATAAAACTAACAAAGGGGCGAAGCTTACACTACTTGGGACAATCTCGGGTAACTTGGCGTTTAATCTATGGAGAGCAATACTTATACCCACACAATTTATTTCCAGCTGAGAATGAGGATTGCAGTATTATAACCATGTTTTGATTCATTCTTTCGTCCAGCATGCCTAGTGGCGTGTGCTAATCTGTATCCGCTACCCACATGGGTATACAGTCCTTTGAATCGAGCCCAGGGTAGCGTTCTTCAAAGCTGTCCCACTTAACAGAATCAGTTCCTATTCTATTGATATATTCTGCAAAATTGTTTAACATTTTAATAACCTCTTTTACAAATATAATGAAGGATTAGACGTGTAAATCATGCTTGCTATGTTTGAATAGAAGCTATGCCCTGTTTTTTATAGCTAATCCTTTTAAGAAATTTCTAGCGTATTTATCGCCACACTCTTTATAATTCTTATGTCCTTCTTTTCTAAATATAGCGCTTAATTCTCCTTTGGTTACAATGACTCCTGTCTCTGCTAATATATCGAGCATATCATCACTTGTTAGTGATAGCGCTATTTTCAATTTCTTAAGCAGGATNNAGCCATTTAGAAATGACTCTAGGGTGCTGTTCTTACATTTTATATTCTCTTCCTTTTCTTCTATTTGGTCATGATCGTCAACTTCATCATTGTAACGGTAAGTCTCTTTTGATTTTATGAGCAACTTCCTCACTTCTTCTGCGGTTAGTTCAGCGCCACCAAGTTTAAATATCTCTACCATATCTGTATCCCTTATATCTAGTGCATATCTTAATCTAATTAATATATCATTATTATCCATCTATAATCCTCCTTTCTTAACCTATACTTTCATTATAACATGAATATTTCGGTGTGGCAGAGCCACCGATATGCACGTTTGTGTCAAGTAGGCGTTGGCAATGACATAAACATAGATAAAGTGCCTTCCGAGACATGCTAGACCTCTAACTCATGACTGCCTTTAGCTTTTGCGCTAGTGGAATATCTGCCGGGGCAAAGTCATATAAGTCTAACTCATGACGATTAACCCATGCCAAGTTGCTGTGCACTTTTAATTCACCCCAAATCCAACGCACCTCAGGTTACCCCTATTCCCACTCGAATTCGATCTGCCGTTTCTTGCGCAGCTCCTCTTCTAAGGGATCAATCTGATAAAAGCCGCGCTCGATTTTCGAGGTCATGTAATCCTTGCCCATGAACGGTCGGAGACGCAAGCTGTAGACGGCTGGGAAGTACGTAAAGATCGTGTCTTCTGTGAGGGCGGTGAGGCAAATCATCTGGATATGGTTACTTTCCGCCAGTTGGAAAATTAGGTTTAAGACGTGCGGGGAGGAGGCGGCTCCGAAGGGATTATCCGCTAACATGACTTTATAGGGGTTATGAAGGCTACTCAGTTTGCTCCTGGTATAACTGAGAATTGCCATAAACATGGCCATATATCCAGCAAAGCGTTCTCCACCGGACCATTTTTGGACATCGTCCCACGCATCAAAATAGGGACTCGTGGGATGCTGTTCAGGCTTAAGAACACGGATGGTCGCTTGCTCTAGATTGGCTAAGACATTTAAAAGCTGTCGAGAAGACATCTTTTTGTCGATAAACTTCTCTTGTTTCTCCTCTGGTTCACCTTGTTCAGCTAGGCGCTTTAACTCCTTGATCAAGTCGTCAATATACGCATTCATGAGCGCATGGGCTTTATCGGTTTCCCACTCTTTAAGTTTGATTTGGACGGCATTGACTCGTTTGCCGGCGTAGTCTACTTTCACGTAACTGTCGAGTTTCTGCATCTCCTGGGCAATTCTCTGCGCTTGATTAATCGACAACTCCACGAGCTCTTGTTTGTTCCGCTCCGCTTCGACGAGCTCAAAGGAGGCTTTCTCTTCAAATTTGGCAATCATTTCAAAGCTCTTGGCAAAGGCTTGTTCCATCACCTCGAGTTGGAAACGCCTCTCTTCATCAGCCAGAAGGTGACTCACAAAACGGTCAACGACACTGTTCCCTTGGCGACGCAAGATATCCGCATACACCCGAAAAGACTTTTCTCCTTCCTTACGTAACTGCTGCACTGACTCTTGTTCCCTCACCAACTCTTGGGTTGAGTTATCGATCGTACTTGCGAGCTTGGCTCGGATCGTCAGCCATTCCTCCTGTTGAAGCGTTTCTTCGCTCGCTGGAACTTTTAAAAGCTGCAGGCCGGTGGCCAGGCTCTTCATTCCATCAAATAGGATACTTTCCTGCTCCTCTGCATCCTTTTGGAGCAACTTCCACTCCTGTTCTTGGCACTGGAGGGCCAGCCTCTCTTTTTCAAGTCTAGAAAGTGCGAGATCTAAGTCTTTAAAACTAGTTTCGGGTGGTCTGCCATAGTTCCTCTTAATTTGATTTTCTATCTCCGTCAGTTGACCTAAAAGACGTTCCACTTCCAGACTTTTTGTGTTAACCGTTGTTCGACTGGCTTCAATTTCTTTTTTAAAGACGAGGCTTCCCGCCTCCAACCGATCGAGTTCTTCTTCGGAGGTCTTATATTTAGCCTCTTCTACCTCGGAAAGGGTTAATTTTAAATCCCGAATAATCCGTTTTTCCAATCGCTCGATTACAAGTATGTTTTGCCGGATCGTGTCATCACAGTACTTTAATTCTGAATGAACTTGGGCAACGGCGTTTTCACTTTCCTGCCAACACCCTTTCGCTTCTTCGTACGGGACTTCACGAGGAGTTAAGTCTAGTCGATTGGGCAACGGAACTTTTCTTAACTCATCCCTTCGAATATTCCTTAATCCTTCGAGCTCTTTATGCTTGCTTGCCCCTGCAAGGCGATCCCGATTAAGCTGTTCTTGCTCAGCCACTCTTTGAGATAGGCAGAGAGTGATTACAGCCTGTTCCTCTATTAATCCCTTATGTTCTGCTAAGTGACAAGTGTGCTCGAGTGCTTCCTTCTGCCACTCTGTGAACTTTTCTAAGTCCTTACGTCTTAAGTGCTCTTCGTTTTTACGCTCTTCGCTTGTCGTTCTCATCTCTTCTAATTCAAGTTCTGCTTTCGTTTTCTCCGTTTCAAGCCTCTCTTTTTTGCCCAAGTCCAACTCCAGCTGTTCCTTAACTTCCCGAAGTCGTTTTTCAAGAGTGTTAAGATAATCCGAAGGATAGCGGCTGAAAAAAGAACTTTCCAGTTCGCCAAGTTTTCTGAGTTGTTCTTCGCTCACTTCTAAGGTCTGAAGGTTACTAGTAGCCCGCTCGAGCTCAGCCTCCAACTCGACTACGACGTCCCCTAATGACTCTGGGGATAAGGCATAGTCATACCCTTTATGCCAGAGAAGATACGCTGGACCTCCGCTCACAGACATCAGCTTTTCTGGTGTTAGTGCGGCAGAGGGTACTAGCTCTAGTCGACGTACCAGCAAGGGAACCGGGCAACTGAGTACCCCAGTTTGGAACGATTTATTGTTTTTCAAGCGTTTGAAATCTTCTTCTGCTAGGACCAATGCATAGGGAAGCAGCGGATTATGACGCAAATAGCCAAGACGATCTTGTTCACTGACCCCTTGCTCTTCCAGCCACTTGCTCCCTAGTTGGGCCGGAATCTGCAACTCGTCCAAGAGCCTTTGGACTTTTAGAATTTCCCGGTTCGGTACATACGCTCCCGATTCTCGGATTAGACTTAACTGGTCTTTGAGTTGTTCTATCCTTACACCCTCGAAACGAATTTTATCCTGGAACTCCATTTTTTTAGCGTTGATTTCCGCTTTGATCCGGGCCTGCTCAGAATAAGGGGCCACACAGCGGATTGAATACCGCCCTAAAAACTCCTGCAACTCTAGCAAAGCGGCCTCAGCCTTCTGCTTGTCTGCTGAGTACTTCTTCAGAGTCACTTGGTTTTCACTAAGCCGAACTGCTAAAGTTTGAATTTGCTGTGTCCGGGTCTTTTGCTCCTCGACGAACGCCAGGCGTCTTTCTTCAAGGGCCTTGATTTTTTCCCTAAGGGCTGTCATGATCACCGTCAGCTCGTCTAAGGCCGATGCCGGATCTTCCAACCAGACCATGTTTTGATAGACCTGGTACAATTTGTCCCACTTCGTTTGGTAGGTTTGGAGCGTGGCTTCGATCATAGCCACCCTCATCGCTAAGTGTTTATCCGTTTCGCGTAACGTAATTAACTCATGTGAGACCTCGCTAAAGCGCCTGTCCATGGCAAGGTTCGCTTCAATGCTTTGGGTATAGTCGTTTTCGAGATCTGAACACAATCGTTCCAAAATGGCTCGGAAGGTTACCCTGGAGAGGTCTAATTCCGTGAGCTGATCCTCTTGTCCGAGGCTAGCCAGTTCTTGCCGTTTCTTTAGAGAAACATTGGCGCCCAAGAACTCGGCACGTTCCAAGTAGTCATTATACCCTCGGCTTTGGCGCCAGACGAAGTCTGCTTTTAAATGCTGCTCAGTAGCTGAGTTGAGCATCTCCTCCGCGTCCCGCCTGCCGTGTTCAGCCAACTGTTTTTGCTGGTGCAAGCGTATATAAGGGATGCTTTCCGCCTGGTAATTCAGCTCAATTCGCTGAGTTCTCCATACGGCCAATTGTTCCTCAATTTTGGCTAAATCTTGCTTTATCTGGCTTATATCGCCATCGACGCTGTTATAAAGCTGCCGCAAACGGCTTTTCCCACGGATTAGCGTCCCTTGACTCTCCTCAAACCTCCGAACCGCTTCTAAAACGCGCTCCCCTTCTGTGCGCAGTACCTGAAAATCGCGCAGGTTTTTTTGTAATTCTGGAAGACGAAGCAAGTTCTGATGAACCTGAGCAAATGCCTGGGACAGACGTTTAGCATCCTGTTCTCCTGCGAAAATGGCTTCTTCTACGGCAGGAATGAGTACGGTCTCTAAGAGTTGCTTAGAAGTTTTGGCCGCAGCAAAGAATTCCCCCACTCCACCTTCCACATTATTGGTTACTTTAATGTTTTTCCACTCTTTCTCAAAGATGTTGTAACTGGCTAGGTGGGTAAGATAGGCACGGCGTTTGTCATCCCGCTCAAAGATTGTGACGCGGGCATCTTGACTACGGGCCCCACACAACAGGGTCAACAATTCCGCATAGTCCAGCGGAGTTTTCTCCTGGACTAACGGTAAATTCTTGATATCAAACTCGTTAGGTTCCCGGTAATGGATGGTGTAGAGAAAGTACTTTAAACGATCCCCCTCATCATTACCCCGCGTAAAACAGAATCCAGTCGTTAGGTAGGTTGGTTCTGGATTATCTAGTTTCCATTCTACCAAGATATGTCCGGTATATTTCTTGCTCCCTAGGAGATCTGCTAAGGGTCGCTTGTTGAGCATTTCATTGGGCATAACCACTTGCAGAAGCAGTTGAATCAAAAGCGTTTTCCCACCGCCATTGGCTAAATTAATGAGAGTATTTTGGCTATTGAAACGAAACAGTTCGTCCGCGTAGATTTTCTTGCCGGAATCATATTCAATATTGGTTAAACGCGCACGCCAAATTTGTGGCATTTAGAGGGTCTCCTTTCGCGCACAGAGTAGGGTGAGCAATTTCTCCTGACGGCCCCGGTCAGAATAGTATTTCCGCACCATTTGTTCAGTTTTCTCTGTAGCATAAAGCTCCCGATCCTGCTCAACATGCGCAAGACCCTCAGCTTCCAGAAACATAGCTACTTTAAGGATAAAGCTGATCCTGTTTTTCGTACTGCGGCGCAACGCTTTCAGGTCAGGATCATATTCCGGCATATCTTGCCAAAGTTCTACAGAACTCAGTAAATTGATTTCCAGTTCTTTTTCGAGGTCCGGAAGCTCTGGATTAGCCCCTAAATCCTGAAGCCTAGTACTCACAAACTGCTCTAAGTCACTAGCGGTAACGTAAGAACGGCTTACTTCACTCAAACTGTCTTCTCCGTAAAACATAGCTAAAAGGGAAAGGATCACAAAATAAGCCAGATAAAGTTCCCTGTTCGTACTCAGCTTCATTTTATCCCTGAGTTCCTCGTTGGTATAGCCAAAAAAGCGGTTATCTACATTCGGGGAAAGGTAAAGGACATACAACGACTCCAAGACCTTGACATCGGCTAGAGGTTCAATAATATTCGTAAACAGCCCCTGTACCTCTTGATCAGTTTTGTACGCTTGAACCAATTCTGGATAATCTTCTTGATGGAGCTGACCAAGACGTGCTAACTCCAAAAAGATCTTTAGAGCGGTTTCTACCGTTTCGGCTTTGTAGGACTCAAACATCTTGACCACTCCCCTCTGAACAAACAGAGAAACGGTAATCCGTGACTCTGCTGAGATTTTCGAAAATAAGTTCTTCATTCCCGGCGTGCACTTCAAGTGCCCTGTAAAGACTGACCTCGGGATGTTCATCGAGGTATTTCAAGAGTAAAAACGGCAAATTGCTGCTCTCCGTGTCGATAATCTTGGACCGCATTTCCTCATCCACCACCAGCGGTATCTCACCCATTTGGTGCAACTGGACCAGAAAAGCGTAAAATTCCACTTCGGAGATGACTTGCACGTAGTCCTCTACCGGAAGAGTGGCTAGGATCTCGTGCAGGGATCGTTCAGATTGAGAATTTAGAGATCCTAAAATAATCGATAGATAGTTTAAGGTCCGTGCATCCCGTTGTTTTTTCAAGAGACGTTCACGCTCTGCTGCCCTTGCTAGATCGTCTTCAGAAGGACCGTTAAAAACCTCCTGCTGCTCAGCTTCCTCGTTTCTGACGTTTTGCCGTTCAAGCACGCGTAGAATGTTAAAGAACGTATTTCGTTTGAAATTAAACAAAGGATTAAGCACTTGCCGCAAAGAATCTAACGGCGTGTTGTTTGTGATGACTTGATCCACAAATTCATGTTCAAAATTCACTTTCACACGAAATGTATTGGCCAAGCTGTCCAACATGGCTTCCTCTAGTAATGAACCAAGGCTTAATTTACTGGTGAATAGACGGTTGTGTTCATTGACGACTAAGTCGAGACGTGTGGATACCGTAATCAATTGGTTAAAACTCTCCCGTTCTTTGACATTTAACTCACGGAACCGATAGGTGTCGACCGTTTCCCGCAGTAAGGTTTGAAGGGAGGAGAAGACTTCTTTTTCCCGGCGAAGTTGCTCAGTGACTTCTTCCATCAGAGCGATATAGTTTCCAACTGAGA
This sequence comes from Desulfosporosinus sp., assembly GCA_003132105.1. GTDB lineage: Bacteria > Bacillota > Desulfitobacteriia > Desulfitobacteriales > Desulfitobacteriaceae > Desulfosporosinus. The sequence continues at coordinate 867 of PKWS01000392.1, read as the reverse complement.
CGTCTGAGACGTTGCGTAAGACGAGTTTTCGAATCCTCTCAATTTTCCCATGCACATCTTGAACCTGGACATAGAGGTCATCAATCGTTCGCAGGGCTTCATGAAAGACCCCTTTTTCAATCTGTTGGCGCAAATAAAGCTGCGAGATGCTGATGCGAAGTTCCTTATAAATCTCTTTAGTCTTAAACAACAAATCCAACCCGGCATCAGTTAGCTTAAAGCGCATTTTCCCGTGAATTTCGTAATTAGCCACTTCAATCAGGGCAAACTTACAGCGCACGTCCCCACAGGTTTCTAAGTCTTTAAATTCTAGTTCAAACGGGCGGCCGTTGTTACGCAAGGCATCGAGAAAATAATAGGCCATCTCAGAGCTTTCATTCTCGCTGAGATTAACGTGATAACTCTCCGCCATCATTTGACGCACATAAGAGGCGATTTCCTGGTGATCGCAATGCTCTCGTCCAATCAGCATATTTTCCAGCGTAAAGAGCAAGATTCCAAAACCGATGGCCAAGGCATCATACTCGGGATACTTGCGGCTTCTCTGCAAATCAAAAAGTGGCTGAAATAGGGCCACATTTTGAATCCGACCCGCAAACCCTCTTAATTCATCTCCCAAAGGTACACCTCTTTCTCCGGATCAATTACGTTGAGCAAAGAAGGCATAACTTAGCCCCTCTTGCGGAATATACCGTTTTGAGTGGATTATCGTTTGAATTTCCTGACCCAACTCAGGCGAGAAATAGGTTAAGAAAGTTTCTTCATGCACAGCCCGTAATTTTTGTTCCTTCTCACGTCGTAAAGGAGCGTCCCGTCCATAGAGACGGATTAACTCTTGATAACAATACGCGAAGGGCTCGATTGTAA
>PKWS01000116.1:7665-7992 GCA_003132105.1 Desulfosporosinus sp. | reverse complement strand
GTTGACTATCATTGACAAAAACATGCGTAACAGCTCCGATGATTTTACCGTCTTGAATAATTGGACTTCCACTCATGCCTTGGATGATGCCACCAGTAACCTCAAGTAGCCTTGGATCAGTCACTCGGACTATCATATTTTTACTATCCGTACGATTATGCATTACGCGATCTATATTTACCTCAAACTCCTCAATTTTTTCGCCTTGAATTACTGTATAAATCTTAGCAGGGCCAACTTTAACCTCGGCTTCCCATCCAACAGGAATTGCTTCTTTAAAATAGGGGTTTCCCACTTGACCGCTCATTATACCAAAAATACCCGTCA
>PKWS01000116.1:0-7612 GCA_003132105.1 Desulfosporosinus sp. | reverse complement strand
ATACTTCAATTTTCTGGTTCGTGTCTGCATCCGTGATCACATGTCCAAGTGCGCCATATTTCTTAGAAACTGGGTCTAAGAAGGAGAGGGTACCAACCCCTGCAGCTTCATCCCGAACAAATAAACCCATACNNATTGGTTTTATAACTTTTTCTAAAATCTGGTCTTGATGCTTGTATATCAGTTTAGCGTTACCATTTTGTTCTCCAGCCAGATGGACTGCATTTGACACCTCCTGATCTGTGCTGACTTCTTGGCCGTTAATTTTCAAGAGAATATCTCCTACTTCGATGCCTGCTTCCTTGGCAGGATATACTTTTTTTCCGGTTTTGTCGACAACTGGCGCCTGCCCAACCACCATAACACCTTTTGTCTGCAAAGTAACACCTATTGATTGTCCACCTGGTATCAAATACATAGGCTTCATTACTTCAACCTCACTGGATGTTAAGGGGAAAATCCCAAAAAGTTTGTAAGTCACTTCCAGCTTTTCCGACCCTGACATCCCTGATGATACAGCAACTGTTTGATTAGATTCTTTTTCTACCTTAATAATTTTGGACCAAACACCATTTAATTGAATTTCTTCTTTACTGATAAGCTGAAGATCTGGTAATTTCACCAACTGTTGAAAGTTTGGATTGATACTGAGGAAGGTACAGAACAAGAAACTGATAAAAATTAAAACACTCCTCTTTTTCACTTTCTTATCATCCTCCACTCTATTACTCCCCATTTTCTTCCTTTTTCCTCGTTCGAGCGTTTTTATAAGTTTAGTAAATTCTTATGTTAAATTAACCAAATCCCTTGCGTTTCATCCTGTAAAATACGTTCCAAATTTTCTAAAACAATGGCAATTAAGACAAAAAAAAGACTGCATAATTAGTTTTTACAGTCTTCAACCATGAGAAATCCCATAATTTAATTTAATAACCATTATTAATTCAATAGAGTAGAGTACTCCACTTTAGTTTACCTATGTTGTCCTGATCGCTGCCATAACTCCTGAGCGTGTTTACGCGTTATTTCTACTTCCCCGCCTCCAAGCATCCGGGCAAGCTCGTCAATACGCTCGAATTCTGACAATGNNCAATGCCATAATGAACATCTGCGAATGCGGCCACTTGAGCAGCATGAGTAATACAAAAAACCTGTTTACTATGGGCAATTTTCGCTAGCTTTTCACCCACTTTATGAATCGTCCTGCCGCCAACCCCGCTGTCAACCTCATCGAAGATGAAGGTTTCTACAGACTCCACTTGAGCCAATAAACTTTTTAATGCCAACATTAAGCGGGACATTTCTCCTCCAGAAGCGACTTTTGCCAAGGGTTTAGGGGGTTCTCCGAGATTGGCCGAGAAATAAAATTCTACCATCTCTGCACCACCGGCCGTTGGCTCTGTGTTAGGCACAAACCGAACTTCAAATCGGCTTCTCTCTAAGCTCAGATCTGCAAGTTCAAGGGTTAGCCCACTCTCAATACGTTCAGCAATTTTAAGACGCTTCTGGCTGAGTTGCTCTGAGATCGTTTTATAGGCTTGGAGTGTCATCTTCTTTTCTTTATGGATCGTTTCAAATTGTTCCTGGATATGAGTGATTTGATCCAACTCTTCAAGCATTCTCAAGCGTCTTTCCAAAACGTCATTCAAGATTGTCCCATATTTTCGAAGCCTATTTAACTGAATAAGCCTCTCTTCAATCTGTTCAAGCCTCCCCGGCTCAGACTCGAAGTTATCCTTATACACCCTGACTTGGTCAGCCAAGTCTTCTACAGCATAATAAATGGATTCGACTTGATCGATTACATTAAACTCCTCATCCAGTCGAGCCAGCTCTTGAAGGGCCTTACGTGTTTGACCTAACAGGTCAAACACTGCGAGCTTGCCCGATGAACCCTCATAAAGTGCAACGTAGGCTTCAGAAACCAAATTCGTAATCCGTTCAGCATTGGTTAAGCGTTTCTTCTCCTGTGTGAGTTCTGCCTCTTCTCCTGGGAGCGGGTTAATAAGATCGATTTCCTCAATCTGATAACGAAGGATTTCCTCTCTCTTTTGACGTTCCTCTTCGGAAATAGACAACTCCCGTTCTTTGCGGATAATTGCATGATAGGCTTTCGCGGCTTCATTTACTAAGTTGACGTCGTCATGAAGCCCCCCTAGCGCATCTAATAGGCCTCGATGGGTGTCTGGGCGAAAGAGGGACAGATGGTCTATTTGGCCATGAATATCCACGAGCCCTTCACAGAGTGAACGATAGAGGGTCAGCGGAATTGTCCGCCCCTGAAGGCGGCAGATGTTTTTTCCTGAGACATTCATTTCGCGATAGAGAAATAATTGGCCTTCTTCAACAGGATAACCTGCCAATTCAAGCCTTATTAAGGACTCTGAGGCGAGATCTTCGAAGATCCCTTCAACACGTGCCTGTGCTTCCCCATGCCGGATAAGATCTGCACTGGCTCGTCCACCCAAGAGTACCCCAAGCGCATCAATCAGCATTGATTTTCCTGCGCCAGTTTCTCCCGTGAAAACTGTTAACCCCCGGCCAAATTTCAAGCGTACCGCTTCCATCAGGCCGAAATTCTCAACGTGCAACTCAGCTAGCATAATGCTCCTCCTATCCAAGCAAGTTGGTAATCCGCTCTAAGACCCCCGTAACAGCTTCTTTTGGCTTGATTACCAGAAGAATTGTGTCATCCCCTGCTNNCCCCTGCTACTGTGCCGATGACCTCTTCCCAATTGCTATTATCCATGACTGCTGCTAAGGCATGGGCATTTCCCGGAATCGTTCGAATGACGATTAGGCTTTCTGTGTCATTAATGGAAACCACGGTTTCGCGAAGCACACGTTTAAGGCGATCTTGCAAGTTAGTCGGATGCACTTCGTTAGGAACAGCATAGCGGTAATCGGCATCTGCACTAGGGACTTTAATTAGACCCATTTCCTTAATATCCCGGGAGACCGTTGCCTGCGTGACATTAAAACCGGACAGCTGCAATTTATCTGCAAGTTCTTCCTGGGTATGAATGATTTCTTTGGTGATAATTTCCTGAACTTTCATCTGACGTCGAGCTTTCATACACATGCCTCCTTTATTTCGATGCACGATGCTCGAGGCTCGAAGCTCGAATAGCAAACCCCGTGCATACGGTTCCAAATTCGAGCCTCGCGCCTCGTGCCTCGAATTTTACTCATGCCAACGATCCCTCAATTTTTCTCGCACCACTTGGGGGAAACTTCGACTTCCTAACCGAATTAATTTAGCCTTGATCGGAGCAGTTTTTATAATGACTGTTTCTCCTGAGCAAATCCTGACACTATGACGCCCATCGAAGGTCACCATGCATTGCTCTCCACTTGCTACAATGACTTCAATTTCTTCCAAATCCGAGACAACCACAGGGCGTGCAGACAAGGAATGCGCTGCCAAAGGCGTCAGTATAATTGCTTGAACATTTGGACTGATGATGGGTCCACCTGCTGAGAGTGAATAGGCAGTAGAACCAGTTGGAGTCGAAACTATCAACCCGTCGGCCGGATAACTTATGGTGGGTTCCCCCGACAGATTCGCTTGAAGTGTGATTACTGAGTCGGTGCTCTCTCTGGAAAACACGACATCATTTAAGACGAGATGAGTTATATCGACCTCACCAACCCGCTTAACAATGGCATTTAACATCAAACGTTCTTGAATTATATATTCCTGACGCAGAACCTTATCTAACGCACCAAAAACATCTTCCCGCTCAATTTCACATAAAAAGCCTAACCGTCCAAGATTAACTCCCAACACTGCAATCCCAAACGATGCTCCTTCTCGCGCTGCTTCAAGAAGCGTTCCATCACCACCTAAGGAAATAAGGAATTGTGCTCTGCGTTCTATAATATCTTTCCACTCTGTTAAAACGTCCCAGCCGCGGGCTTCAAACCATAGTCTAATTTGGAGGCTAAACGTCTGGGCTTCTGGTTTACTCATGTTGAGCCATAAACCAACGACTTTTTCCATTCGTTAATCCGTCTCTTTCTGAGCATTTTGAACCACGCGTTCGAGCTCACAATGCCACTCTATTCCTGAACCCTCTTGTAACCCCAGCCAAACAAGGTATTCTATATTTCCTTCCGGGCCACGAATCGGCGAATAATCCAAACCTAAAACATGAAAGCCAACATTCTCTGCTTGGCTAAGGACAAATTCTAAAACTTGTTTATGAACTAAACTATCTTTAACGACGCCTTTTTTTCCCACATGTTCACGTCCGGCTTCGAATTGGGGCTTAATTAAAGACAACACCTGCCCGTCTTCTTTAAGAATGGCAAGCATGGCAGAGAATATCTTCGTAATTGAAATAAATGCGACATCTGAAACAATCCAATCCACCTGCTCAGGAAGAGAATCTTTATTTAAATAGCGGGCATTCACCCGTTCCATCGAGACAACACGGGGATCCGTTCGGAGTTTCCAATCCAATTGTCCATACCCGACATCCACAGCATAAACTCGTTTCGCACCGTTTTGCAAGACACAATCAGTAAAGCCGCCAGTCGAAGACCCTATATCTGCAACCACTTTATCCTTAAATGGGAGTGAAAAGGCTTCTACCGCTTTGGCTAGTTTTAGTCCCCCTCGAGAAACAAAAGGCAAGGGTTGCCCTTTTAGTTCGATTATAACGTCTTCTGGTAGTTCCGTGCCAGGCTTGTCCACGCGTTGTCCGCCGACAAACACAATCCCCGCCATGACCGTTGCTTTGGCCTTTTCGCGACTAGTTGCTAACCCGTTTTTAACCATCAAAACATCAATACGTTCTTTCCCTTTACCAGCGATATCCCTTCCGCCCCTTCCTTTTGCCCATGAGGACCCTACTAGGACTCAGAGACGCGACGAAACAAGCGTTCTGCTGTTTGTACGATTCCCTTAACCGATAAACCATGAACGGCATGAAGTTGGGAAATTGGTCCCTGATCCACGAAGCCATCATAACCTATACGTTCAATCGCTACTCCCTCAATTCCTTCCTCCACTAGAAGTTCTAAAATAGCGCTCCCCATGCCACCCTTGAGGACATGGTCTTCGATTGTGATTATTTTTTTTGTTAGCCGTGCATAGTGTGACAGAAGCTCGCGATCGAGTGGGCAGATATAACGCAAGTTAATAACCGCAGCATCCACGCCGCGATGACGTAGCTCCTGTGCTGCCAGAAGACAGGTATTAGCCATGGGTCCCACCCCAATCAAAGTCACATCTCTACCTTCACGCATAACTTCTGCTTTGCCGATTGGGATTTCCTTTAACGTTTCATCCATTGTTACGCCCTGACCCACAGATCTTGGATAACGTATTGCCACTGGTCCGCAATGCTGCAACGCCGTATAGAGCATATGTCGTAATTCGTTTTCATCTTTTGGAGCCATAAAGACCAAATTAGGAATAATCCTAAAGATCGAAATGTCAAAGACTCCATGATGCGTAGGTCCGTCATCTCCCACGACTCCAGCGCGGTCTATCGCTAAGACAACATTGGCCTGCTGTAAACAGACATCGTGCAGTACTTGGTCATAGGCCCGCTGATAAAAGGTTGAGTAGATAGCCACGACAGGTTTAAGACCCCCAAACGCTAACCCGGCTGCAAAGGTGACGGCATGTTGTTCTGCAATTCCCACATCGTAAAAACGATCTGGAAATTGACTAGCAAACTCTTTAAGTCCCGTCCCACCTGGCATAGCGGCACTAATTGCTACTATTTTAGAGTCTTTCTTGGCGAGAGAACAAAGAGTTTCACCAAAAACCGTCGTATAGGTGGGTGGAGCAGATTTTTTGATGATTTTTCCTGTTTGCGGATCAAATGGGCCAAGGCTATGAAAGATATCTGGATTTTCCTCTGCGGGTTTGTACCCTTTCCCTTTACGCGTCACTACATGGACCAGAACTGGTCCCTTTTTATTTTTCGCCTGGTTTAGAAGCTGTTCAACCAAGGCTTGATCATGTCCATCAATCGGTCCCAAATACGTGAAACCCAATTCCTCAAAAATCAATCCCGGAACCAGAAGGTATTTTAAACTATCTTTGGCTTTGGCAACCGCTTTAGCAACTTTTGTCCCAATAACTGGAATTCTTTTTAATAGATACTCAATATCCTCTTTTCGCTTATCATACCGTGGGTCAGCCCTCAATCGACTAAGATAGGATGACATCGCCCCCACATTAGGGGAAATAGACATTTCGTTATCATTTAGCACCACAATCATATTAGTTTCACTATGTCCGGCATGGTTTAACGCCTCATATGCCATGCCACCCGTCATTGCCCCATCTCCGATCACTGCCACAACATAGTGTCCCTCTCCCAGGACATCTCGTGCTTTGGCAAACCCAACAGCAGCGGAAATGGACGTACTAGAATGGCCTGTTTCAAAGCAATCACAGTCGCTTTCTGCCCGTTTAGGAAAGCCGGACAGTCCATTATATTGACGAATGGTCTTAAACCGATCTAACCTTCCAGTTAAGAGCTTATGTACATAAGTCTGATGACCGACATCCCAGACAATCTTGTCCCGAGGGCTATCAAATGTCCTGTGTAACGCCAAGGTGAGTTCTACGACCCCGAGGTTCGGCGCCAAATGTCCACCATTTTTGGAGACCACGTCAATCATTTCTAGCCGAATTTCTTGCGCTAGTTCTTTAAGATCTTTGAAATCTAATGTTTTCAAGTCCTTCGGCGCATGAATACTTTCGAGCAGTCCCATCCTTCTTGCCCCCTTGTTATCGTCAATCCAAAGCGATGTGTGATGCACGAGGTTCGAATGTCGAGCATCGTGCATCGTGCATCGCATTATATGAGAAGCCCTACAATGATCCCTACACTCACACCCGCAAAGACTTCCAATGGGGTATGCCCGATAAGTTCTTTCAATCGATCTTGGTCTGAATTAGGGCCCGGATACAACCGTTCAACCAACTGATTGAGGACTTCTGCCTGTTTTCCCGCGGCTCGTCGTACGCCTGCCGCGTCATACAACACAATCATACTAAAAACGGCGGATACAGCGAATATCGGGGAATCCCACCCATAGTATTTTCCGATTCCTAAAGCCAGAGCACTGACTGTCGCGGAGTGGGAACTTGGGAAACCGCCTGAGCTAAAAATGAGCTGGAAATTCAGTTTCCTTAACAATATCACACTCACAGCGACTTTAAGTACTTGAGCTATAGCCCAAGCTGTCAAAGCTGAAACTAGAATTGTATTATAAAATATTCCGGGGATAATCGACATGATAAAGACCTCTTTCAATGCTGGCGTTGTTCAATAAAGGTTGCTAACTCACTTAGAAAGATTGCGCCTTCATCAAATGGTTTCAAAGCAGATTGTGCTTTTAGAATTTGGGCATGCAATTGATGCTCTGCGCCTTCGAGCCCAAGCAAAGAAACGTAGGTCGCCTTACCCTGGCGAAGGTCGCTCCCAGCAGGCTTACCCAGTATTTCACTGTTCCCTACCACATCCAAAATATCGTCTTTTATTTGAAATGCCAATCCCAACGCCTGGGCATAATCGGTCAGTGCCTTAACCTGCTTCTCCGTTCCTCCCGCTAAAATTCCTCCGAGTCGAGCAGAAACCGTCAA
>PKWS01000235.1:6992-8657 GCA_003132105.1 Desulfosporosinus sp. | reverse complement strand
GCTGGAATCGCACTCAATCCCGCGACACCGTTAGATGGTATTAAGTATATTTTGCAAGACTTAGATATGGTTCTCCTGATGACGGTTAACCCCGGATTTGGGGGACAAAAATTCATAACAAACGTTATCCCCAAAATCCAGGTTCTCAGTCGCCATATTCAACAAACTGGGTCCTCTTGTCTGATTGAAGTGGATGGAGGAATTAATATTGAAACGGCACCTGTAGCAGTAAAAGCCGGAGCTCATATTTTGGTGGCAGGGGCCGCTGTTTTCGCACAACCTGATCCCAAAGAAGCAGTAGAAAAACTTCGTCAAGCAGCGCACTCTATGAAGAGTGAGTAATGAAAATTGCAGTATTAGCAAATGGTGCTTGGGATTTTGAATGGGGAAGTCAGGTCCTAAAAGAGGTCGATTTTTTGATATGTGCGGATGGGGGGGCGAACCATGCCGCCTTTTCTGGACGGTTACCTAATCTTCTAATCGGGGATTTGGATTCGATTACCCCAGAGGTCTTAAAGCAATGTGAAAATGCGGGCTGCGTCATTGAACGGTTTCCCTGCGAAAAGGATGAGACTGATCTCGAATTGGCACTTTGCAGAGCTGAGGAACAGGCCCATTTTGTCGGTGAACGAGATATTTGGTTGTATGGTGCGACCGGAAAACGAATTGATCATCTCTTGGGTAATGTAGCGCTTATGCTCGCTTACGCCAGGAAAGGGTACAGAATTCGTTTAGTCGATCCTGAACATGAGATGTGGATACTTCAAGGTCGGGAAAGTATTAAGCGGTCACATGGGCAGGAACTCTCCTTAATCGCCTTGTCTGAGAAGGCAGTGGTTACAACAGAAGGACTGTATTATCCCCTTCAACAGGGAGTGTTGTTGCAGGATTCCCCGCGCGGCATGAGCAATGTGTTTCTTGGCGAGGAGGCCGTGATTCAAGTGCACTCAGGATGGGTGCTCGTGGTTTTGCCAAAATAGGTTCCTAAGCCAGGGATGGTGTGATGTTGCTATGTTCACCCACAGCGCCGTCGCTATTACCTTTGATTACGAAGCGAGCTTTGGCAAAACCTCTGGGGGATGGTGTGAATTGCACGCCGCACCACAGCGCCGTCGCTATCACGCTTGATCACGAAGCGAGCGTTGGCAAACCTCTGGGCTTTCTGAATGTGGCCGCTCCATGCCATCCTTGGCATCGCGGCATCAGTCCATCCATGGACAAGTCCCAGTGCCACGCTATGCGCTTCGTAATGTAAGCGTGATTGACACGACTCTGCTGGATGGTTTGGCTTAGCAAGTAACACCATCCGGGCTGGGAACGACTTGGCTTGGAGCGACTTAGGTATGGAACGACTTGGAGTTTGGAACGGTTGAATTGCTACGCTGTCAACAGTACTGTTGGCGCTTTGGAATTCGCTTTGATTAAATCATAGGAAAAGGAAGACGATAGATGCAACACGATGAACTATTGATTGGAACTATGCTGGAGGGGAAAGCCCGGTGGGTCGCGGTTAGGATGACGGATACGGTTGAAGAAGCTCGTAGGCGTCATGGGATGTCCCCGGTTGCTACGGCGGCCTTGGGTAGGTTGATGACGGGGACGCTAATTTTGGCTAGTTCACTCAAAGGAGACGAGAGTATCACTGTGCGGTTATTGGGAGACGGC
>PKWS01000235.1:6728-6968 GCA_003132105.1 Desulfosporosinus sp. | reverse complement strand
GTTAGCCGAAGTTTGCAAAATGGTGAAGTATATACTGGTATGGTTCCTATGGTTAGCGGGGAGATTGCAGAAGACCTCGTGCATTATTTATTGACGTCGGAACAGATTCCTTCAGCGATGCTTCTTGGGGTGCTAGTGGAAAAAGATTATCATGTAGCGGGAGCAGGGGGGCTTTTAATTCAACCTTTGCCTGGAGCGACAGAAGAGGATATTCAAGCCATTGAAAGTCAGCTTGGGCAG
>PKWS01000235.1:2804-6715 GCA_003132105.1 Desulfosporosinus sp. | reverse complement strand
AGCCGAGATGGTCTGCCATTTCTGCAATGAACATTATCTATTTACGCTGGAAGAACTTCAACAGATCAGTGAGCAGGCGGAGGGAATGTTGGGAAATGAAAAAAGCCCGATATAATATCGGGCTTTTGATTCATTAGCTAGCGCGTTGAACCTTTCCAGAACGTAAGCATCTGGTACAAACCTTGAGTCGGGTGGGAGTACCGTTCACTATCGCACGAACGCTTTGCAAGTTTGGTTTCCAAGTTCGCTTTGTCCGTATATGAGAGTGGCTGACCTGAAATCCAGTGGTTACTCCTTTGGCGCATACTGCACAAACCTTAGCCATGCTCTAAAACCTCCTTTGCAACTGAAATGACACTTATATATACTATCAAAAGTCTTGCAGGTTGGCAAGGTATCTGGGGGAAATTTCTCAATGAACATTTTTTCTTTGAACATTTTTGATTTACTTGGTAGAATAAGGTCAACGTAGGATGATACCGGAAAGGGAGGGTCTGTTTATGGGAAAAGAAATTATTAATAGTTTAGGCAAAATTGATATTTCGGAAGAAGTCATATCCACGATAGCAGGTGCTACCGCTGTTGAGTGTTACGGTTTGGTGGGCATGGCCTCACGCAAAATTACAGATGGATTTGCTGATTTGCTAGGACGAGAAAATTTAGCCCGTGGCGTGGTAGTTTCCATTAAAGACAATGAAGTAGTTATCGATCTCTATATCGTTGTCGGGTATGGTGTTAAGATTTCTGAAGTTGCGGCCAGTGTTATGGAACGTGTCCGTTATACTACTGAGAAGCTCACGGGATTAACCGTGTCCCAAGTGAATGTGAACGTTCAAGGGGTTCGCATTTTAGAGTAGTGCAAAAGAGTAGGGGGATACGGCTTTGGGACCAACGACTAATACAATAAGTGTGATAAACGGACAACTTTGGAAACAAATGATGGTTGCAGGGGCGAAGGCCTTAGAACTTAAGAAACACGATGTCGATGCCTTGAATGTTTTTCCTGTGCCAGATGGTGATACGGGTACGAACATGTTTTTAACGATTCAATCTGCAGCGAGGGATTCGGAAAAAGTAACCAGCGATGTTATCAGCGATGTGGCAGCAGCAGCTTCGATGGGGTCCCTAATGGGTGCCCGCGGAAATTCCGGGGTCATTCTCTCTCAGCTTTTACGCGGGATTGCCAAAGGGCTTGAAGGGTTGCCAACCGCAAATCCCCTGCAAGTGGCTCAAGCTTTGCAAGTAGGGGTGGATACGGCCTATAAAGCTGTTATGAAACCAATCGAAGGCACGATCTTGACGGTTTCGAAGGAAACAGCGAAGGCCGCGTTAAACATGGCGAAGGGGGGCGGATCACTGCTCGAGACCCTTCAAGAAGCTCATAGTAAGGGCATGAAATGCTTAGCAAAAACACCAGATATGTTGCCAGTGTTAAAACAAGCGGGGGTAGTTGATGCTGGAGGACAAGGGTTCCTCATTATTTTAGGCGGATGGATTGCTGTGTTATCAGGGGAAACGATTACTTCAGATATCCTTTCCGAATCAGGAAAAAAGAAAGTCCCGAGCGTTCAAGAAACACAACGAGAATTTATGCGGATCGAAAATCTCGATTATCCCTATTGCACTGAATTTCTGGTCAAGGGGACCGATTTGAATGTTGAACGGATGCAACAGGATTTGAAGGATTCTGGGGACAGCTTGCTTGTAGTTGGGACACCTGAAGTGGTAAAGATTCATGTGCACGTTAAAAATCCCGGAAAAATTTTAGATTATGCCATACATTGGGGTTCACTTCACCAAGTACAAGTTCATAATATGCTCGAGCAAAACGAAAGCATGGCCCACGCGATGAAAGCTGAACCTACCGAAGCAGTACTTGAGGAAACAAACACTCTAAGCGAAACTAAACCTTTTAAAGAGTTCGGGTTAGTTGCCGTAGTGATGGGGCAAGGTATCGCGGATGTCTATAAAAGTTTGGGTGTCGATGAAGTTGTGTATGGCGGCCAAACCATGAATCCGAGCACGGAAGACCTTGCTGAGGCCGTGCGCAAGATTTCAGCACGCCACGTTTACATTCTGCCGAATAATGGGAATATCATTATGGCTGCTCGTCAAGTTAGAGATATTGTACTAGATTGTGAGGTCACTGTGATTCCTAGTAAATCGATTCCCCAAGGAATTTCTGCTCTCCTGAATTTTAATGCAGAAGGGGAAGTAGATGCTAATGTTCAAAATATGGAACGAGCGCTAGGTAATGTCGTTTCAGGAGAAGTGACTTATGCAGTTCGTGATTCCCAGTTTGGGACAATAAATATCTTGTCTGGAGATATTTTAGGGTTAGTAGAAGATATAATTGTCACTTCGGGCCCAACATTACTTGAAGTAGCACAGGCGACGTTGGAAAAAATGGACTGGAAAACGCATGATTTGGTTACCATATTCTCTGGAGAAGAAACAAAACCAGAAGAGGTTGAACGTCTCGAAAATTGGCTGAAGGAAGAAAATCCGAACGTCGAAGTAGAGGTTCATCCCGGTAGGCAACCGCTCTACTATTATATTTTTGGTGTGGAATAGGTTACCCTCCGGAATTTTTCCGGAGGTTTTTTATAGGAGGTAGCAATGTGGGTAGGAATAATGTATTTGATCTTCTGGGACCGATTATGGTTGGACCGTCAAGTTCGCATACGGCGGGAGCCGTACGTCTGGGTGCGATGGCCAGAAAGATATTGGGTGAAGAACCTGTAGAAGGAACGATTAGTCTACATGGCTCATTTGCAAAAACTGGGAAGGGGCATGGGACGTACTTGGCGTTGATCGCTGGTCTTTTAGGGATGGCCCCAGATGATGAACGAATTCCAGAAGCTATTAAGATGGCAAATGAACGCGGTCTGAACTTTAGTTTTATAAACGCAGATCTCGGAGATGTCCATCCGAACACCGTTAAGTTCGAATTGTTTGGAAAGACAGGATGCCATGCTCAAGTTGTGGGGTCGTCCATAGGAGGAGGAACTATTGTCATTCGAGAAATCAATGATTTTCAGGTGGAAATTAGGGGTGACTATCCCACATTAGTTATTCTTCACCAGGATCTCCCGGGACTTGTGGCGCAAGTGACACTCCTCTTGGCAACTGCCCAGACCAACATTGCACGAATGCTGGTTTCCCGAGAAAAGAGGGGAGCTCAAGCCTTAATGGTTTTGGAGACCGATGAAATAATCGACGATTCCGTCCTTGTTTTAATGCGGAGACTACCAAAAATTTATCAGGTATTGGCTATTGAACCGTTGGGATGGGAGTGAGAACATCATGCGTGCCTACGAGGATTGGGTTATTGAGGCTGAAACTAGAGGGCTGAAAATCAGCGAAGCCGTATGTCAAAGCGAGATGGAAATTTTACAACAAACTGAGCAAGCGCTTTTTCAACGGATGCGTAAAAACTTAAAAGTGATGCGAGAATCCGTGGCAGCCGGTCTGAATAGTGAACGTCGTTCTCTATCTGGTTTAGTAGGGGGAGATGCAGCAAAAGTAGAGGCAAGGCGGAAAAGGGGGGAAAGCCTGGTTGGAGAACAACTAAGCGGCGTAATTGCCAGAGCCCTTGCAGTGGCCGAAGTTAATGCTTGTATGGGGAAAATCGTTGCGGCGCCGACCGCGGGTTCCTGCGGGGTAATTCCTGCTGTCCTATTAACGGTTGAGGAGATCCGCCAAGTCTCTGAGCAGGAACTCTTACTCGCCCTTTTCACCGCAGCGGGATTAGGGATGATCATTGCGGAACGAGCGAACGTTTCTGGCGCAGAGGGCGGATGTCAGGCCGAAATAGGGTCTGCAGCGGCGATGGCTGCTGCTGCCGCAGTAGAATTAGCCGGAGGTACGCCAAGGCAAACTGCAGACGCCGCGGCGATCGCCATGAAATC
>PKWS01000235.1:0-2735 GCA_003132105.1 Desulfosporosinus sp. | reverse complement strand
CGCAAGGTGGTCTTGCTATGACGCCGACTGGACGACGAATTCAGGCTGATTTCCTATGAAAGGTACTCAGGCGCAACTCGTCTTAAATAATTTACAGCGGGCACTTTTGGCTGAAGAAAAACAGGGATTTACGAATACCGGAGTGTTGGGAGGATTTAACGTTTTCATGCGGGGGATCCTTCCTCGACTTGAACAGCTATTTCCCGGTTACGACATGGATTTGCTGAAAGACTTGGCTATGCAATACCCAAGCTGGAGCCCACTACGACGAAGAGCGGCTTTTTCTGAACTCCGACGGTTTATGCAGGAAATTACGCTGGAAGTTCACGAGATCCTACCGCAAAGTATTCCCTTAATAGGGGATTTAAGAATACCGAAGAAACAGGAATTTTTAAGTAAACAAGAAGTACCAGAAAAACAGGCAGACTCAAAAAATGGCGGAACACATGAAAAACGCGAAATCCAGCAGCCTAAAGAAACCCAAGAAATACATAAAACACAGCATCCAGCGCACGAAATAAAAAGCCAAGAAATACCGATAGAAAGAGCGTTGAAGGGATCAAACAGTGCATCCTTACGTTCTAGATCCTTACAATACTTAAAAGGGGTCGGACCAGAAAGAGCTAAGCAACTTCAAAAGCTTGGTATACATAATGTACTAGATTTGCTGCAATATTTTCCTCGCCGGTATGAAGATCGCCACAAGCAAATGATTGCGGAGTTGAGAGAGGGCGAAATGGCAACGATTGAGGGGAAAGTGGTAGCTGCAAATATAACGAATGGCAAGATGAAAGTGGTTAAGCTAAGTATTGACCAGGGAGGGCGCTTATTCCAGGCAACATGGTTTAACCAAATTCATATTCTCAAACAATATCCTGTAGGAACACAAGTTGTGGTAACAGGGAAGGTTCGCTGGAAACAACAGGTGCCAGAAGTCATGGCGACAGATATAGAAAAAGTTAATCTGAGTGATCTAGTGAATGTCACTGACCTGGGTTCACAAACGATTTTACCGGTGTATTCAGAAACGGCACGCTTATCCTCCAAAGTAATACGTAGCATAATTCTGAGTGTTTTGGATCAAGTTGACACGGGTTTCCAAGAGATACTACCTCAAGAAGATCTGCAGGAATGGATGGAACGATCACTTGCTCATCGAGAAATCCATTTTCCTGAGAATTATACAAGCTTGGCCCAGGCAAGGGAGCGTCTGGTTTGGGAAGAGATTCTCTTTTTGCAATTAGCGGTCGCAGGACTACGCCAGGGCATGGAGCGGCTTGGAAGTCCTCCATTATTAGGGGGAGAGGAACAGATCCAGAGTTTTTATCACTTGTTACCTTTTAAATTGACCGCTGCTCAACAAAGAGTGATCCGAGAGATATTACAAGATTTGGCTAGGCCACAAGGCATGGCGCGATTGGTTCAAGGGGATGTCGGTTCCGGCAAAACGGCG
Source organism: Desulfosporosinus sp. (assembly GCA_003132105.1). Classification (GTDB taxonomy): domain Bacteria; phylum Bacillota; class Desulfitobacteriia; order Desulfitobacteriales; family Desulfitobacteriaceae; genus Desulfosporosinus. The sequence continues at coordinate 1,282 of PKWS01000235.1, read as the reverse complement.
GTTGCAATGGTGGCGCTACTGCGTGCGGTGGGATCAGGATACCAAGGAGCAATGATGGCACCGACAGAAATTTTAGCGGTACAGCATTTCCACTCACTTGAGAAAGTGTTCACCCCTCTAGGAGTTTCTGTTGTATGTTTACTGGGTAGTCAGGGCAAAAGTGTGCGGGAGGAAACCTTGACAAAGATTGCGAATGGTGAGGCACAAGTTGTTGTAGGGACACATGCCCTTATTCAAGAAGCCGTGGTATTTAAAGCGTTAGGTCTTGCAGTTACTGATGAACAGCATCGCTTTGGCGTGCGGCAGCGCTCGCTTCTTCAACGTAAAGGAGAAAGTCCTCATGTATTAGTCCTTACCGCGACGCCAATTCCACGAACGTTAGCCTTGACACTCTACGGTGATTTGCAACTATCTGTGCTTGATGAGATGCCGGTTGGGCGAAAGCCTATTATAACTCGTAAAGTGTCCGAACGTGCCCGCCCTAAAATGGAAAAATTCCTAGATGAGCAAATCAACTTAGGAATGCAGATTTATGTTGTTTGTCCTCTGGTAGAGGAATCCGAGACACTCGATCTGATTTCGGCGACGCAACGTGCGGCAGATCTTCAGGTTCGGTTCCCAAAGCGACGCGTTGTCCTCCTGCACGGAAGAATGAAGGGAGCGGAAAAAGAATCTATCATGACTGCATTCCACGCCGGGGAGATAGATATCCTGGTTGCAACGACCGTGGTTGAAGTCGGAGTCAATGTCCCGAATGCCTCGGTAATGGTGATTGAATCCGCTGAACGCTTCGGTCTCGCGCAGTTACATCAGCTTAGAGGACGAGTGGGACGTGGGAGTGAACAGTCTTACTGCTTTTTGTTGTCAGGGCACATTAATAGTCGTCGTTTAGATATTCTCTGTCAAACGGAGGATGGATTTAAGATTGCTGAAGAAGATATGCGTTTGCGTGGAACGGGAGAACTATTAGGGACACTGCAGCACGGTTTAGCTGAATTACGCCTGGCGGATCTCTCTAAAGACGGCCATCTCGTCGAGAAGGCCTATCAAATGGCCCAGAAAGCGTTAGAGAATCCAGAGAAGTATGAGTTGCTTTTCCAAGAAGTGCAGAGGATGTTTCCACCGGAGAAGGTTGGGGTGAATTAAGAAGGTCCGCGAGACACGTCCTCGGTCATGCGATCGTCGTGCCAAACTAGGGCTTTACCCCCGGACACGAGCGGGCAGGGTGCCCGGCCAAAGCGACATCGTGTCGCATGGCCGGCGGAACACATCCTTGTGTTCC
>PKWS01000412.1 GCA_003132105.1 Desulfosporosinus sp. | reverse complement strand
AAATACTGGTGGAATGAAAGGTTAATTGGCTGAATGTACGTGCTAAATTGATGTAAATTTTGATCAATGATTGACATGTAATCGGTTCCTCCAGCTTTTTAATGTTAGTAATAGTTAAACAGTAGCATATATGTTAAACAGACTTTCCGCAAGTCAAATAGGGATAGAAGTCAATTTAGCTGGACAAATTTAGAAATTGGACATACTATCGTATAAGAACTAAATCACCACAGATGTGTAATATGGCTATGGTTATTGGTCTAATTAGTAAGGAGGAAATAAAAATGGGGAAAATTAAAATTCTTGGATTCGCAGGTAGCTTGAGAAAGTCTTCCTATAATAGAGCGATTTTGAGGGCTGCTGCAGAACTGGTGCCCGAAAACACTGAACTGGAGATTTTTGATCTGGACGGTATACCGCCATTTAATGAAGACCTTGAGTCACACCCCCCGGCAAAGGTAACAGAGTTTAAGGCTAAGCTAAAGGCTGCAGACGCCATAGTGATCGCTACCCCTGAATATAACTACTCTATGCCTGGTGTACTTAAAAATGCACTTGACTGGGCATCACGTCCTTATGGTGACAACTCTTGCGATGATAAACCTCTTGCCATTATGGGTGCGTCCATAGGAGCGATTGCTACGGCACGGGCGCAATATCATTTGAGACAAACGTGTGTTGTCTTGAACATGCATCCTCTCAATAAACCGGAGGTTATGGTGGGTGTTGTACAGGACAAAGTGGATAAAAATAACACACTAACAGATGAGAGAACGAAAGAAACAATTAAGAGTATGCTTGTCAACCTAGTGGACTGGACCAAACAATTGAAACAGAAATAACTATATGGGAGATAGGTAAGGCTGTTTAAAGTAAATTTGTTATACCCTGTTCACTTTGAAGTGCAGGGTATATTTTTTCGTCCTCAATTCGATCTTTGGCAATGTTTTACTGTCAACTTAGAAGGTGTTGTAAACCAGTGGGTCTATATGTGGTAGGGATATGCTTCTCTAGCCAGCAAAAATGAGGTTGGGTTGTGTAAGGAACCATTAGAATCCTTGTTAAGCAGTCCACGACATTTTTGAGCTATACGGCTGTTGGCGGTAATCTTAGTAAGAGAGTATACTTATGTTAATGAGTGATTGGAGGTAGTTACTATGGGAGATAAAAGTCCTAAGAACAAGGAAAAGAAGAAGAAGAAGGCTGATAAAAAGGCTATAGCTCCAATATCTTCTTCAACAGTTCCAGTGTACAAGGCCAAATAATTATAGAGATGTTGCTGACAGTCAATAAGAATATATCCCAAGAGTTAGTACAACAAAGATGAGGTAGACCTGATATAGGCCAACCTCATCTTTGTTGTGTGGTTTTCTTTATTCAGATTTGTTGAGAGCGCTGTGGCGAATACCATAACTAAAATAAATTATTAACCCGATTGCCAGCCACACAACGAAACGAATCCAGGTTATGAGAGGAAGCTGGTACATGAGAATGAGACAGGAGAGCGCAGCTAGAATTGGAACTAACGGTACCCACGGAACTCTGAATGAGCGATGAAGATTAGGTTGGGTTTTGCGTAAGACGATAACTCCTATGGAAACGAAGACGAAGGCAGAGAGAGTACCAATGTTGACGAGTTGTGCAACTGTATTAATGGGAGTAAGACCAGCAATTACGGCCACGACAATACCAGTAATCCAAGTGCTGAAAAAGGGAGTTTTGTATTTTGGATGAACGTTTGAAAAGACTTTAGGTAAGAGACCATCTCGGCTCATCGCGAAGAAGACTCTGGTTTGTCCATAGAGCATTACGAGTAAGACTGTAGTGATCCCTCCCATGGCACCCACGGAAATAATTCCGGCGGCCCAGTCTTGATTAATATAGTGGAGGGCAAAAGCAACTGGCGCAGCTACATCCAATAGTTTGTACGGAACTATACCTGTTAAAATCAAGGATACTATGATATAGAGTACGGTACATATTAAAAGTGAAGCAATAATACCTCTAGGCATATCCCGCTTCGGATCTTTAACTTCCTCGGCGGCTGTCGAGACCGCATCAAATCCGATGTAGGCGAAAAACACAAAGGCTGCCCCACCCATAACTCCTTTAAAACCGAAGGGGAGAAAAGGGGTCCAATTTGCAGGTTTGACATATCGAGAAGCGACGATAATAAACAATAGAATCACTGCGAGCTTTACGAAAACGATGACATTGTTAAAACGAGCAGCATTTTTGACGCCTAACGAAAGAAGCAAAGTAATAAGTAAAGCAATTGCCACGGCGGGAAGATTAAAAATAGCACCAGGGACACCTGGGACAGAACCATATGCACCGGAAGCCCAATCTGGAAGGTAGATGCCAAAGCCATTGAGCAATATCTGGAAATACCCTGACCAGCCTATTGCTACGGTACTGGCCGCTAACAAATACTCAAGCATTAAGTCCCATCCGATTATCCAAGCCATAAATTCTCCCAGAGAAACATAGCTATAGGTATAAGCACTCCCAGCAACGGGGACTGATGAAGAAAATTCCGCATAAACCAGTGCTGCAAAAGCACACGCAATACCTGAGATTATAAAGGATAGTACGAGAGCTGGCCCAGCATATACTGCTGCTGCTACTCCTGTTAAGACAAAGATACCAGTTCCAATAATGGCTCCGATCCCAAGCATCGTGAGATCTAATGCACCTAGTGTCTTATCCAGACTGGCTTTGCCTTGCGTTTCAGAGAGGAGCTTT
>PKWS01000404.1 GCA_003132105.1 Desulfosporosinus sp. | reverse complement strand
TTCACATCGATGTGCAGTATCTTGAGGTTTAGTTGAAGAGCAATGACACAAGGATCGTTACCCACTTAGGATACTCATCTGATAATTATTGTAGTATAATAACGTATATCGTTAATCCGGTATGGGTTAATATGTTGTACAGCAAGTACAAGATAGTAATGTAAAATAATTAAAAGGTGGAACATAATGAGAAATATAAAAATGACTATAGAATATGATGGGTTTAAATATAAAGGATGGCAAAAACAAAAAGATAATGATCTAACAATTCAAGGCAAAATAGAGGCAGTGCTATCTAAAATGGCAGGAGAAGAAATTCAACTAGTGGGTTGTGGAAGAACGGATTCTGGGGTACATGCTGAAAATTACATTGCAAATTTTCATACGAAATGTGCTTTTAGTACAGACACTATGTTGGATTATTGTTATGAGTATTTACCTGAAGATATAGGAGTTAAATCTATTGAAGATGTAGCTGAGAGATTTCATGCAAGATATAATGTGAAATCAAAAACCTATGTCTATAGAATAAATACCAACAAATTCAGAAATGTCTTTAACAGGAAGTATATCTATCACCTTGCTGAGAAACTTAATATAGCTGAAATGAGAAAGGCATCAGAGGTTCTGATTGGGAGTCATGATTTTCAAAGTTTTCAAAACTCAAGGAATAGTGACAAATCTACTGTAAGAACGATTTATTATATCAATATAAATGAAAATGCTGGCCTTGTAGAAATAGAAGTCAATGGAAATGGATTCTTGTGGAATATGGTAAGAGTGATTGCAGGAACACTTATAGAAGTAGGTAAAGGTAATTTAAAAACGATAGATGTTGAAAAGATATTAAATGAAAAAAAACGATGGGAAGCTGGACCCTTAGCTCAAGCAAAAGGCCTATTCTTAAGAGATGTTCAATATTAGATAAGCCAGGCAACATTATGCTCATTATGGGTTGCTTTTAAGAAAGTTGGTTAGAATAATGGCAGCAAAGAATTGGTCTATTCTGGATTCAAAAAGAAAGCCTAGTAATGTTGTGGAATTTTGGTTAGCGAACAAGCAAAATTCAACGCAAGTAGTCGTAACCTACACTAACGATAAGTTGGTAGATGTTATGGAGGCTGACAGCTTACCCCAATACATTTTGACAGATATGCAAAATTACCTCGCTAGCATATCTGTTTTTAGGTGTCGTTGCCTGGGGTTATGCAAGTACTGCGTCAAACCGGAAGGTGAAGGGACTACTTTCTCCAGTTCAGGGGTTTGCAAACATTATTCTGGTCTTGCTCGTAACGTATCTGCGGGGGACATAACTATAAAAAACAATCCCAAAGGGTACAAGGAAATGGACCATTGTAAACTCGCTGTTACTAAATGAAACTAAGAAGCTCCCAATGCAGTATGTGTGATTACCTTTTCGGATTGTGTGCTATTCCTTTAACGAGTTAAGGAAATAAACGGATAGGCATCTGATCAATAAATATCATCGCTTGCTCATGAGGTGGAGGAGCCTATTGGTGATAACCATTTTTAATAGGCTTGTGATCAGAGGAAGGAAAAGCGGGGAGTGTTCACAGATTTGAATATTGGTAATATTCAGTATAATATTAATAACTTTGAAGTTTTCGGAGGAGGAAACAAAATGTTAAGCAAATTACTTCGGATTCGAAAATGAATATGGTTTGGCTCCAATTGGCTGAAGGTGGAGATTACTTCGGATTTGTACGCCATGGGGAAAAGGAAATGAGAAATCATTACTATGATGTCAATAGAATTGATGTTGGCACTCAAACAGCGCTTTATCTATGTTCACCTCAAGTGAAGTAAGGGGAACACAAAACGAACCTCATGGACAACCCGTCCAGAGGTTCGTTTTGTGTTCCTTATCGGCAAACTTTATCCCATTTTACCATAGAGCCAAACGTATTTATAGCGTAGTGAATTTGATTTGATAAACTATAAAACTTAATACCAAGGTAAATAAGGAAAAGATCAAGGCCAGAGCAGAAAAAGCGAGTATATAGGCATTATACTGAGCCATTTGCGAAATATAACTGTACGCGTTGACACGCATGAAGTTACCCATTATTGTCAGGCTAAATAAAACTACGTATAGCGAAACGAGTCCCTGGGTTGCCCCTTTGATATCTGAATCACTTAACGAAATATGGGAAGAAACGCCAGTGGCAATCAGTAGAAAGATCCAGAAATGAGGGTTGAATAAATTACTTAAGGTAAAAATGCTTTGGATTAAAACGAGACTGGCGCTGGCGAACCCTTTGACAAAAGTTAAATCAAAAGGTTTAGTCATCACACCTCTTTGCAAATAGACTGCGAAGACCTTGAAGGAGTTAGGTAACAAATAATATAGGCTTAGAAACAGGGCCCCAATCCCACTGATAATAGGAGCAATACCAATGAAGAAATTGCCCACGGTTTGATAGACACTCCTCCGATTATATGAATGAGTGACATAGCCCAAGGTGCCATCCGCACGATCGATCGTTAACAATCTCATGTCCATAATTTTATGACCAAAAATAAGACACATCAAGGCGTGGCCCATTTCGTGAACCGGAGTCCCTATCCAAGCAGTAGCCAAAATTCCTTTATAACCAACCGCAGCAAAGAAGAAGCCGTTGGCTTTTCGCTCCATTAAGCCCAAAACTAATCCAATGACAATCAACAGCCCAACAAGACTTATCATTTCTAAAATGCTTAATTTGAGGGATTCTACTAAAAATTGTTCCATAACGCAATACTCTCATTTCATTTCTTAATTTTGCTTATTTTAGGCAAAGGAATGAATGGAAGGTCTTTTCCCTCGCAAGAATACAGGCGACTAGATGAGTGGCCTTTACTAGTGTGAAGAGGTTTTGAAATGCCCTGTGCTTACATAGATATAGATCAAACATTGTTTTAAGAAAGGTTAGCTACATGAAGAAACAAAGTTTGGTCAAAGGGGCTTTTGTTCTAACCGTTGCCGCTTTCATAACTAAGATCTTGGTTTTCATCAATTCAATTGTTCTATCCAGAATTCTAGGTCCCGAAGGAATTGGGTTGCAAAAGATGGTCATGCCCTTTATGGGCTTGATGATGACACTTACGACCATCGGGCTGCCGGTAGCTATTTCTCGCTTAGTGGCGGAAGCAGAAGCCCAGAGAAATGGGGCAAAAGTAAAAAAGATACTCATTATATCTTTGGTTATAACGGTAAGCTTGAGTATTTTCGTAGTTTTTCTCTCGGTTTTAGGTGGCAAGGCATTCTCACGCTACTTCTTGACAGATCCGCGGTCTTATTATTCGTTCATGGCTATGATCCCGATTATTCCGATTGGGGCAGTATCAGGTGTGCTTAAAGGCTATTTTCGTGGAAGGCAAAACATGAATCCAATCGCCATTGCGCAAATAATCGAACAAATTGTGCGGGTTAGTTTTACCTATGTTTTGGTTCAGTGGCTGATTCCGTTGGGTATTGAATATGCTGCCGCAGGAGCGGTGCTAAGCAGCGTGTTGGGGGAAGCTTGTTCTTTACTTGTTTTTATCATCCTGTTCAGAACCTCACATCATAGGAAATTCAGGGTTTCTTACCCTAGTTGGAATCAAGCACTTCGAGGAAAAAATGTTCTGATCGAATTATTACAGACCGGATTGCCTACCACGGGCAATGGTTTTGTAATTTCGGTTTCCCGGGCTATGCAACCGGTCGTGATTACTAAAAGTCTGGCTCTGGCTGGAGTCAGTTCCGTCCTGATTACAAGACAATATGGGATGTTGACAGGTTTCGTTATGCCACTGCTGTTTCTCCCTGGCTTTATCAACCAGTCGCTTGGAGTCACTTTGGTTCCCGCTATTAGTGAAGCAAATGCTCAAAACAATCTCCGTTTAATCAACCGTCGGTTAAATCAAGCTATCGGGGCTGCGCTGATTGTTGGTGCACCCAGTACAATTTTGATGTATCTGTATTCACAGGAATTAATGACGGTTATCTACCATGCGCCGGCAGCGGCCCCATTACTAAAATTGATTTCGCCATTTTTCTTGTTAAATTATCTCCAGACTCCACTCCAGTCTGTTTTGGTCGGAATGGGGCAAGCGAAGACGGCAATGATTAACAACATCGTAGCCAAATGCACTTCCGTTGCTCTTATTTACCCGTTGGCCTCCAATCCAAAGCTGGAAATCAATGGGGTAATCTTAGCTATTAGCATCGGCGTCATTTTGGAAACGATCTTACATTATTTATCCGTTGTGAAATTAATCGGTTTTGCTCTGGACATCCCAAAAATAATCAAAATTTTAGTAGCAGGGATAGCTATGGGATACCTTGGAAGGGTGCTGTTTACTCATCTCAATAATTTAACGTCCAAATTGGGAGTCGGAATGGCCATGTTGATAGGAATCTTGTTTTCAGTATTTGTCTATGTGGTGTTATTGGGTTTTTTGAAGGTGATTCACCAGAACAATATCGTTAAAATTCCTTTGATTGGCAGGACGCTGGCCTTGTTGTTCCCTAAGTAATGATGATAATTCGTATGTGCTGGTTCAGAGAGAAGAAGAGCGAAACAATCGTTTCGCTCTTCTTGTTTTAGGACAAAGCGTGCAACTTGCAAGCCTTAATATCTAAAAAGTCGCCATAAAAGTCCAGGTGGTTTAATGGATTGTGTATTTTGAAGCGGAACAGACTGGATCTCTTTACCCGATTGAATTGTTAAGGTTGCGACATTTTTATTTGATGAAGTTGGTAATTGCGAATTATTGAGCTTAATCGAAAGCGATACTTCCATGCCAGGGTAACCAAAAATTTGTAAATGTTCAGTGGCTTTCAAATCACTTTTGCTTTTCCAGGCACTTGAAAGTTGACCAAAACCTGCACTAGGTTGAGCAATAGGATATATTTTGAATTCAGATCGTACTTGGTCTAAAATCTTGACGTTTTTATCCATTGCGCTTTGAAGAGATCTAACGGCCTGCTGACCCAAGACCACCGCAATAATAAAATGTGTTTTATTCCCGACAGTTATCGGTGTCGCCGAGACAAAGTTACCACCGGCTTTCGATGTTGATCCGGTTTTAATCCCCACAATCCCATTTCTTCCAAGCATCGCATTAACATTATAAACTATACCAGCTACGGGAAGGGTAGTTTGTGGCATTTTGACTATTTCACGAAAAATTGGATCCTCCATTGCTGCTTGTGCAATTTTAAATTGATCCACTGCGTTGCTCACGGTTGTCGGACTCACGCCACTAGCATCAGAATAGTTTGTATCCGTCATACCAAGGGATTTAGCTGTTTCATTCATCTTTGTTACAAAAGCAGCATCTGAGCCAGATACCCAACGGCCTAACTTGTCCGCGATGTTGTCACCAGATGGTAACAATAAACCTTCCAAAAGTTGCCTCTCAGTCAATTTTTCCCCTTGCTCAACCTTTACAACAGAATAGCCGTTATTTAGAGCGTTTTGGTACTCAGTAACATCTTGTTCATCCATTGTTATATTGGGTCCATCTTGGCCCACCTTCAAAGGATAAGTTTTCAATACCAAATAAGCCGTCATGATTTTCGCTACACTGGCAATCGGGATCGGGGTTTTGACTTCAGAGGAAGCAATCACACCTAAGTTTTCCGTACCAACGGCGGATTCACCTTGTTCAGGAAAGGTAACTGAAAAACTACCTGGCAAATTAACGCTCGGCGATATCGGTTTTGCCTCAACTATTGAATATGGACGATTGATCTGAACAATACCCCCTACAATGATTAAAAAGGCAAGGAATAAAATTAAAATCCCTTTGGAGTTCAAAGATTTCGGAGACTTTATCGACCCAGACATAAATGACCTCCCTGAAAGTATATTTCAATCTATAACTTCATTGTACAGGAAGTGGGAGGATTCGACAAGATAAAAGAGGTGACAGATTTTATTCGATGGCAATAATTGTTAGTTGTTATTATTCAAATATCTTGTCACTTATACCTAGGACTTTATGCAATGAGTGTTGAACCTAATCAAAACGACAAACGGCCGCCTGTTTTAAACAGGCGGCTGAACTGACATTAGCTGATGTTTTCCTGCAAACAAAGATCTCATTTTTCCTTCAATACAATAATTCCACTCCGATAAAGCATAGTCATAAATTGGGCTAGACGAGCATAAACTTCGTCTTCCTTGTGTCCAAATTCCAAAAACATAGTCTGCCCAATTTCTTGAATCGTTCTCGTTCCGTCACACAGTTCAATTACCCTTGTTCCTTCGTGATCCAGTTTCCTGGTCAAAATTTGCGGAGCTTGCGGGAACACCCAATGTAAGATAGAGTCCCAACGTCCGTTTCGGGTAAACTGCAACATACCTCCCGTTGCTGTTTTATGAAATTCAATGGTTTCTTTAAGGCGAGGGATCATTTCCAACATATTTAGGTCCTTTTTCTTTTTCACCGTAGTTTCCCTCCGTTACACAGATTATTGCGGCCCAAAGATTGTTTTAAATGACCCTAACTCATCAGGATGATGTAATTTTTGCACTAACTGTGTTTACTTCCACGTTTAGTTCCACGTTTAGTTCCACGTACATACAGATAAGTGACGATGGCTAACCCAATGAACATTAGCAGTGATAAAGGGTCACTGTTAGCCAAAGGATTTTTAGCAAACACGCCAATATCGATGCTCTTAAAGGCAAATACTGCGATAACAATACCGATCAGTGCATCGCCGGCAATCAGACCAGAAGACCATAAGATAGCCTTTTCCACCTTTTCCTTAAGAGTGTCTCCTTTAAATTGACGATCAATCATCCATCGCACGATGCCACCTACCATCACACCTCCGCTCAAAGAAAGAGGCAGATAGAGTCCAAGTGCAAAGGGGAGGACAGGTAAGCCCATTAATTCAATGACCAGGCCAAGAACCACACCAACAGATACAAGATTCCAAGGCAAAGACCCGGTAAACACACCCTTAATTACCATAGACATTAACGTAGCTTGGGGTGCCGCGATTTCTTTGCTACCAATACCATAGGCTGCATTTAAGATAAAGAGAACATAGCCTATGGCAGCAGCGACTAGGGCGATACCTACGATTGTGGCAATCTCAACATATTTTGGTGTACCACCGATAATGAAATTCGTCTTTAAATTCTGGGCACCAGATCCAGCCACTGATATAGCGACACAGACAATCGCCCCTATAGTAATGGCTGCTATCATTCCGGATGTTGAACTCCAGCCGACTGCTTTGAGAAGGGCACTTGTTACCAAGAGGGTTGCAATGGTCATTCCTGACACAGGATTATTGGATACCCCGACAATCCCCGTAATTCGCGCAGAAACTGCTGCAAAGAAAAAACCAAAGACTAAGACACACAAGGCTCCAACGACACCGCCTGGCAAAAGGCCAGGTAATAGAATAATTGCCAAAAGCACAATTAAAATTCCAATACCAATCATCTTCATCGACAAATCACGTTCCATACGCACGGTCGTTTTGACATCCGCTGATTTCAAACCAGTTAATGCCGCTTTAAACGAACTATAAATAGTTGGAAGAGACTTAATTAGGCTGATGAATCCGCCCGCAGCCACTGCTCCGGCGCCTATATAACGAATATACTTACTCCATATGGCGGCCGCACTCATATCTTTAATAAGCTCAGTGCTTGGGAAAACCGCAAGAGTTAGCCCCGCTCCAAAATATTTAATAATCGGTATAAGAACCAACCAGGCGACCATGCCACCTGCCAGCATATAAGCACTGATTTCAAAGCCCACAATTAGACCAACACCAAATAAAGACGCCAATGTGTCAAAAGAAAATATACCAGCCGTAATTCCCGGTACAGCAAAAGAAGCCGATTCGCTCCATAATCCTAAACCACCTGATAAAAATTTATAAATTGCACCTAATCCCATACCTGCAAAAACGACCTTTGCACCAGCTCCGACACTTCCAGTGTTGACTAGTACTTCAGCACAGGCCATTCCTTCTGGATAAGGCAAGGTGCCGTGTTCATCAATGGTTAAATAACGACGTAGAGGGATAACAAAAAGGATACCTATAGTACCGCCTAGTACGGCAATCGCTACAATTTGTAAAATAGTTACTTGTAAGCCCCAAAGGAAAAGGGCAGGAACTGTAAAAATAATGCCTCCCGCAACCGCTTCGCCTGTCGAAGCTACAGTTTGTGTGATGTTATTCTCTAAAATATTATTGCGCCCAAAGAGTTTAAAGAGCGCTGTTGCCATCACAGCGGCAGGAATCGAGGCACTTACGGTCATCCCAACTTTTAGTCCTAAATAGGTATTCGCGGCTCCAAAGAGAACAGCGAGAAATGCCCCGATCACAACACTATATATTGTAAATTCGGGCATAACAGTTTTAGCGGATACAAACGGAACATAATCTTTCCCAGCAATTCCGCCATAGGCGTCATGAGATAATCCCTGTTGCGTTGCCATTTACTTTGCCACCTTTCCTTAACACATTGTTATGTGAAAAAAATAGTTTTCACATTTGTCCATCAGGCGCGCACATTTCACATCCTATCTGCAGCTATAATTCGACTATATTGGCGATAAATCGTCTAAAGCAAGTATATAATGCATCTAGATAAGCGTCAATAGGTGGATATGGAATAATTCAATCCTCGGATGATTGTCCTCCTGGGGAATACATTGAGAACATATACCAATCAGACGGATGACGATGAACTATTTGGTATCAAAGATGCTTCACAGATGACAGAACTTAAGAAATCCGTTCTCTTAACTGGAAATTCAGTTCGAAAAACCAGCCGGTGGAACCCCTAAAGCTGCAATCATTCTCGCCCAATAATTAACCTGTGCGGACGTAGTTGCAAGAATTACAATTTCTCGTTCCGAAAAGTGTTCCGTAATTTCTTGGATGAGTGTTGGTCCAAAGGAAATAGGTGTACTGGAAATGCCCTTGGAATATTCAATGGCGAGTTTTTCACGTATGGAAAAAGTAGTAACTTGTTTCATATCAATTTGNNGAGCATTGTATTCTAACGATTTTTAGTATTCGCCTATCCAAGTCCTTGGTACCATGAGCAACTAGAGATTTGAGGACTCCAGCACCGATGGCAGCTCTGGGATACCAGGAAAGTAGTTTGGGTGGAAGAAGGTCTCTCCCTGTGACTTTTTTCGAAATCCATATACCCATCTTCAGAAAAAGAGGGATCTTCTTCGGGGGATTTATAAAGGCACTCATCTGCCGATCAATTCCTTTCTAATATGAACTTTATGTGTTACATTGTTGCATTAATATTCTATTGAAATGAGTTATCTTTTGCAAATTTTTATTCATGAGTACATTCGTTGAAAACTCGTTTCACTATATTTAAGCTCTATTTGTTCGTTGGATAGGGCTTTACTATGTTGTTTAACAGTTGATTTAATGGACGACGTTGGATATGCTTAATTGAGCTTATGCTGGAAAGGAGCCTATAAATGAAACATATTCTAATTACGGGTAGTACACGGGGAACCAATAGATGCCACTCATATTGCGTCGGAATTGACTTGATAACGAATGTTATAAGGTCAGTCTGGTTTCACACTGATAAGTGTGCTAGGTTCTTTAAGTCCTGAAAAGCTGATAAGAGCAATTGGTGTAGTCTAATTTAGTTATATAATGGAGGGTATTATGCAGGAGAAATACTTGCAGTCAGTCGACAATGCGTTAAAGGTAATGGAACTGTTTTCGGAGAATATTGGAGAACTTGGTGTGTCGGAAATTGGCCGCACATTAGGGTTAGGTGCAAGTACAGTCCATCGTTTGTTGACGACTTTAGAAAATCGCAATTTTGTTGAACAGAACCAAATCACGGGAAAATATAAGTTAGGAATCAAAATCGCCAATATTGGGGCGCGTATTTTAGGAAATCTAAATATTATTACGGAATGCCGACCGTATCTTGAACAGGTCAGTAGGACAACTGGAGAGACTGCCCAATTAGTTCTTTATGGACAAGGGGAAGATGTCATATTTATTGACAAGGTTTATGGCAAAAGCCCAACAACTATGTCTGCGGTGGTTGGAGCGCGAATGCCGGCGCATGCTACTGCAACAGGTAAACTAATTTTGGCCTTTCTGTCAGAAAAGGCGATTGAGAATTATTTCAGTAGCGCTAAACTGAAACAGTATACGTTAACTACTATTACGGATCCCCAGGAGCTAAGAAATTATTTGCAGAAAGTTAGGGAACAAGGGTATAGTGAAGACCAACAGGAAAGAGATGAGGGACTTGTGTGTTTTGCAGCACCAGTACATGATTTCACTGGAAAAGTTATCGCTGCGATGAGCATATCCGGAGCAGCTAGTAGGATGAATTCCCGTAGGGAAGAGTTAGTTGGTGAGATTAAAGAGACTGCGGAAAAAGCATCTCGGGCATGTGGTTTGTCATCAGACTATAACTGGAAGTAAACCAGTCTTGTCTTTTAAAATGAACTATTTGTGGTGGAATTATAACAACCTGCGGCTAAAAAGCTGCAGGTTGTTATAATTTCAGCAGATGGAGAACTAGCTCAGGGTTCTTTTTATCCCGGTTCGTTATTGCTTTTTTTGAAAAATATTTCTGGAATCTTAATTTTAAAGGAATTTTAGAGGAAGTGTCGAATATAACCATATACAAGAAATGCATTCCGCATAAAAGAAAACAAGGGGACAGGCAAGCATAGTTGGAACATCATACAGGACGTATCTTGGGTTGGTTAAAGATCAATAACCAATGGGGCTAGGGAAAAATAATTTTGTTAGTAGCGGAATTTCACTAATTAGAGATTCTCAATAACCATACAGAAGAATGGTATTCCACATAAAAGAAAACAAACCGTGAAAGAGGGTGATGACAATATCGGTGCATATTTATAACAAAACAAATAAACAGAGGTAGAACAATATTTTCGATCATTAAATGCTTGATAAATAGATGTACAAGCATTTATGAAATATTAAGGGGGGAAGTATTTTGAAACAAATCAAACTTTTTGGCCTCGGCGGACAAGGGGTTGTTACAGCAGCCAAGGTATTTGCCGAAGCGGCAGCCATTGGAGAAGGAAAATATGCCCAAGCCATTCCGGCCTACGGACACGAAAGGCGTGGTGCGCCAGTATATGCAGACCTCATGGTCAGTGATGATCCTATCAAAGTGAAGTCCTTTGTGTATGAACCAGAATATGTTGTTATTTTCGATTTGGCAGTTATTGATAAGGGTGTCGATGTTATGGTGGGAACGAAGCCAAATACTATTTTTATTATTAATAGTGTTTGTATACTGCCAGAATACCCCTTTGCCAAACATGAAGTTCACTACGTTGATGCTAAGCAAATCGCCATTGATACCATCGGACGGGATATACCTAACTCGGCGATGTTGGGTGCCATGGCTGGCGCAGGACTGGTTGGAATTGAAGCAGTAATGAATGCATTGCGTAAAATCTTTGGAAAGGCTGGTGAACTCAATGCAGATGCAGCAAAAAAAGCCTGCGACAGATTGCAAAAATACTAAGAAGTATTATGTAGGGCCAGTAGCTACGGAGTTTGTGGCTACTAAGACTGGTATTTGGCGGATAGAGCGCCCGGATGTTGTTATCGAAAATTGTATTTTCTGTGGCACCTGCCGGAAGCATTGCCCAACTGATGTGATCACCATGGAAAAAGAAGGAGAGAATCGGGGCGTTCACTTTGATTGGGATTACTGCAAAGGCTGCGGTATTTGTGCCAATGTCTGTCCGAAAAAATGTATCAATATGATACAGGAAGGGAGTGCTTGCAATTTATGAGTACCAGAATATTAACGGACGGTAACGGCGCCGCTTCCCTAGGTTTGAAACTGGCCAGAATAAAAGTGGTTTCGGCTTATCCAATTACACCGCAAAGTCCAATTTCGGAAAAATTGGCAGATTATGTTGTTGAAGGCAAACTAGATGCCAAATATATCAGGGTAGAATCAGAACATTCAGCCATGTCATGCGCCATAGGCGCCCAGCTTACAGGGGTACGGGCGGGTACAGCCACTTCTTCCGTTGGTCTAGCCCTTATGCATGAAGTATTAGGAGTAGCCGCTGGTTGTCGTATACCTATCGTTATGCCTGTAGTGAACCGCTCTTTGGTTAGTCCTTGGAGTTTATGGTGCGATCATCAGGATTCAATGGCGGAAAGGGATGGCGGCTGGATGCAACTTTATGCAGAAACCGCTCAAGAAGTTTTGGATTTTATTCTTATTGCCTACCGAACTGCGGAAGACGCTCGTATCCAATTGCCGACCATGGTATGTTTGGATGGTTTCTTCCTCTCCCATATGAGTGATGCGATATCTCTACCTGATCAAGATACAGTTGATTCTTTCCTGCCACCGTACGTATGCCATAATTTCCAATTGGATCCCAATAATCCTATGTTTATCAATGACCTTACTCCTACCAGCGAGTTTACTGAAATGAGGTATCAACAGGCCGTGGCCTTTGACAAGGCTCCAGAAGTATTGGCAGAGGTTATGGCTGATTTCAAAAAAGTATTCGGACGTGAATATTCCCTGATCGAAGCTTATCAATGTGAGGATGCTGAAGCCGTTATGGTGACCTTAGGTTCCATGTCAGGAACCGGTAAATATACCGTTGATTTACTGCGCGAGCAGGGCAAGAAAGTTGGCATATTAAAAATTACATCCTTCCGTCCCTTCCCCGTCGAACAAATTAAAAAAGCGTTGGCCAATGTAGCTACTATTGGTGTAATGGATCGTAGCGCTGGTTTGGGCGCTCAAGTAGGACCTGTAGCTACTGAAGTGCGGGCGGCCCTTAGTGGTAAACCAGTACAAGGCTTTATTGGTGGTCTCGCTGGTCGGGATATTTCTCCAGCCACTTTTGAAAAAGCGTTCACTCAATTATTAAATAACGAACTCACCGAGACAGTAGAATGGATAGATTTAAAAGAGAATGCTCTTACACTCCGGGAGGTGCAGTCGTAATGTTAACAATGAAATCAGAAGCTAAAGGTTTGATAGCAAATGGCGTGAGCTTTTGCGCTGGTTGCGGTCTGGAATTGGCTGCACGGATTATCTTAGATGTACTAGGACCCAATACAGTAATGGTTATTCCACCAGGCTGTGCTGCATTATTATCAGGTTTTGGTAACGAGACAGTTACAAAGATTCCAGGATTTCAGGGGAATCTTGAGAATACAGCCGCCTATGCCGCAGGTATAAAAGCAGGCTTTGAAATGCAAGGACGCGGTGATATTCAAGTTCTTGGACTAGCCGGAGACGGGGCAACCGTTGATATTGGCCTACAATCGTTGTCCGGTGCTCTTGAGCGTGGCGACAAAATACTGTATATCTGCTATGACAACGAAGCATATATGAATACCGGGATTCAGAGTAGCGGTTCAACACCATTAAGTGCCTGGACAACTACCACTCCCGGTGGGAAGCCGGTCTATCGTAAAGACATGGTCGGTATTGTAGCCGCCCATAAGATTCCTTATGTTGCCACTGCATCGGTGGGGTATGTTGATGATTTCCGGAAAAAGGTTGAGAAGGCCAAAGCCGCAACTGCAGTAGGACCTGCCTACCTGCATGTGCATATCCCTTGCCCAACTGGTTGGGGCAATAAACCGGCGCAATCGATTGAAGTTGCCAAGCTGGCGGTGCAAAGTCTGTGCTGGCCACTATATGAAATCATTAACGGCGAAGAGTACAAATTAACCGTACCAGTTGCCAAACCGAAACCGGTGGCTGATTATTTGAAATTGCAGAAACGATTCGCTGGTATGAATGCGCAACGAACGGAAGAATTGCAAGCTGCAGTGGAAAAAGAACATGCTCATTTGATGAAAAAAATGCTATGAAGCACTACAAAATACTGACCATCAATCTCGGATCGACCTCAACTAAACTGGCCTATTATGAAAATGAAGAATGCAAAGTAAAAACAACACTGGATCATTCGGTACAAGAGCTGTCGGTGTTTGGTGATTTGATGGAACAAGATGGCTATCGCCGCGCTGCTATTGAAAAATTCCTCAAAGACAATGATATCAAGGTAAGTGAACTCGATGCCGTTGCCAGTCGTGGTGGGCATACCAAACCTCTAGAAGGTGGAGTGTATAAAATTGACGAAACCATGTTGGAACAGCAGGCCTCAGGTTTGTATGGAAGACATGCCTGCGATGTTGGTAGCAAAATTGCTTACAAGATGACGGAAGGAACTAATATTCTTCCAGTGGTAGTTGATCCGCCTGTAACGGATGAATTTATAGAAGAAGCACGCCTGTCCGGACATCCAGAGCTACCGCGTGAGAGCCGATTTCATGCTTTGAACCACCGGGCAACAGGCAAGCGTTTTGCCCGTGATAATGGCAAGAAATATGAGGATCTGAATCTCATCATTGCTCATATGGGCGGTGGCATTACAGTTGCAGCACATCGCAAGGGTAAAATGATTGATGCCACTAATGGCATTGATGGCGATGGTCCATTTTCTACTAACCGGACAGGTGGTCTG
Source organism: Desulfosporosinus sp. (assembly GCA_003132105.1). Lineage (GTDB taxonomy): Bacteria > Bacillota > Desulfitobacteriia > Desulfitobacteriales > Desulfitobacteriaceae > Desulfosporosinus. The sequence continues at coordinate 736 of PKWS01000404.1, read as the reverse complement.
CCAGTGGGTGCTTTGGTCAATTTATGTTTTTCTGGTCGTTATAGCCATAAAGAAATCAAAAAGATGCTTAATGGAGAAGGAGGTTTAACAGCCTACCTTAATGAAAATGATGTGCGGACGGTAGAAGAGAAAGCGGCTACAGATGGTTATTTCGCGTTGTGTTTGGAAGGAATGATCTATCAGACCTGCAAGGAAATCGCTGCCATGGGGGCTGTACTTGAAGGTAAGGTCGACGCCGTTGTAATTACAGGTGGTATTGCCAATTCGAAAAAAATTACCGCAAGGATGAAAGAAAGAATCGGGTTTGTTGCACCGCTTTTCGTATACCCTGGTGAGAATGAAATGGATGCATTGGCTCTTGGAGCGCTAGAAGTTATGCAAGGTAATGAACCGCTTAAAACTGTATCAGTATAGGAGGAGAAAAGATGGCGTTTACTGATTTTAGTGGTATTTTAACATGGCTTAAAGCTAATAATATTACCAAAAAAGCAGCGTTAGCGGCAGCGCATGACTTAGATGCACTGACCTCTGTCGTGGCTGCTAGGAATGTAGGAATTCTTGAGTCCATCCTAGTTGGGGATGGGGAAAAAATACGGAACTTATTAGCCCAACTGAGAGAAGACGCGGCTACTTGGGAAATCATTGAAGAAAAGGATGATGCCAAAGCTGCCCGTATAGTTGCCCAATTGGTTGCCGATAAAAAAGTAGATATGCCAATGAAAGGTTTATTGCAGAC
>PKWS01000360.1 GCA_003132105.1 Desulfosporosinus sp. | reverse complement strand
CCCGGAATCCCCACAATTTGAATCCCCTGAGCAACTAAAGTTTGAGCCCCTCGAAAAGACCCATCTCCCCCTATCACTACCAAAGCGTCAAGTTGGTGCTTCTGTAACTGTTCTAAGGCCTTCTGCTGGCCTTCTGCTGTCCGCATTTCTGCGGAACGTGCAGTCTTTAAGATGGTTCCTCCGCGAAGCACAATATCCGCAACAGACCCTACACTCATTTGTTGGATTTCCCCGTGAATAAGCCCCTCGTATCCACGGCTAATTCCATAAACNNTCAAGCCCGTGGTAAATCCCTTTCCTGACCACTGCGCGTAGAGCCGCGTTCATTCCCGGTGCATCTCCGCCACTAGTTAGCACCCCAACCCGCTGTATAACACCTGACATATGTTCACTCCTCATCATTCTCATGTCTTTTAGACTAGAAACTATATTATTGTTATAAAACAAGGTATTAATAATTGGTTTGGTCTAATTTGGTTTTGGCTACTGTCATACTTGAAATACATTTAATATTGTATTGTATTTTTTTTCTAATTCACGGTCTTTAACGAGTTTTTCTTGCATTTTTTTATAAGAAATTATCATGGTAGAATGGTTACGATTAAAATAACACGCAATTGCCGGATAAGAAATCTGGCAAAGTGTCCGTATTGTGTAAATTGCCAATTCTCTCGCTTCGTTCACCCTTGGTTTTCGACTGGGTCCCACCAATTCCTCCACTGGCAAATCCATAGTTTGAGCAACTATTTTAATGATATTCGTCGGTTCGATAGCCTTATTTTTTTCACGTTCTTTAGATTCCCAATATGCCTTGAAACATTGCAAACTCAATTCATCTTGTTGTAATTCTGCGAATTCAACAAATTGTTCAATAACCCTCAAAGCATCTGCTAAATTGTCTGTACACTTTGCTATAATCCCCAGAACCTCCGTGTCGATAAAAAGGTGCTTCTGTTGAATATATTCCACCAGAAAACGCTCTATTTCATTGACAAGGGGTACAGCAATTGGGAGGACCACTCCGCTCAAAAAACGTGAGGCGAGCCGCTCTCCTAGAAATTCTAGTTGAGGAGAATCTGCCTCAAGTGTAATCACCATCTTGCCCCCATTACCAATGACATATTCATAAGTATACTGGAGTTCCTCAATAGTTTTGGCTTTACCCTCCAATAATTGGAGATTATCGATCAGCAGTAACCGAGTCGTACGGTATCGTTGCCTAAATGAATTAAGCTTGTTTTCCTGGGCAGCGTAAGCATACTGACGAGCAAAAGCCATTGCATCGGCTAGTATCCCCCCCTCATGTTGCCCCCTCTGTTGATAAAGATAGCGTAACATGGCCGTTTTGCCTAGTCCTTTTTGTCCATAAATCAGCGTAACATCCGCAGCCTTCTTTAGTTCGTAATTCTTAATCAGACGCCATGCTCTAATATTAAATTCACTTAAAAACCAGTTCAAGTTTGCCTCTCCTTTATTCAAACATGTTAGTAAGGGGTGTTCAACTAACAATGCCATTTTTTTATTAATTCAAGGAGTTTAGACATTAATGTCGAACTATTCAGAAATATACATATTCTATTGCTCGAAGGGAGTATAAGTTGATGAGTCCTATGAAGGATACTACAATGAATAATGCTCAGAAAATTTGCGATGCCCACATTCATCTTTTTCCGGATCGTTTGATGGAGGCGATTTTACACTGGTTTGTGAAACAAGGATGGACGATGCCCTATCGGAAACCCGTTGAGGAACTATTAAACTATCTAGAAAACATCGGGGTAACATCGGCTTTTGTTTTAGGGTATGTACATAAAAAAGATATGGCTGCAGGAATTAACTTATGGCTGAAAGACCTATGTCATAAGTATTCCTGGTTACACCCTTATGCTGCCCTACATCATGAAGACCATGATATCGAGAGTATTTTAAGGCAAGCTCTTGATGAATGGGATTTCCCAGGTGTCAAGATCCACACTTTCGTTCAAAAAGTTTCTGTAAGTGATCGGCGTTTGTGGCCTATGTATCGAATGCTTAGTGAACGGCGAAAAGGACTTATTCTACATTTGAGTGGTATGCCGATAGAAAGCCCTTTTACACGAGTTGAGAACCTTTTGGAAGTGCTCAGGTCCTTCCCAAATTTAAAGGTTACCATTGCACACATGGGTCTCCCTAAAGACTTCTCCCTCGCAGTAAAACTAGCTGCTAGCTATCCAAACGTCTACCTTGACACAGCCTTCATCTTAGGTAATCCACGTTTTCCGCTGCAGGAAGAGTGGCTTAAAGCAATTGATGCATATCCTACCAAGTTTATTTTTGGGACAGATTTTCCTATCATGGATTACTCCCCCGCTAATGCCATCCAAGCCCTAAAGCAGCTGCCCCTTGCAGAGGAAGTCAAAACGCTGTTACTTTGGGATAATGCCATGAGATTTCTTCAGAGCTAGCTATCATCTGACCTCTCGTCTCCGACCGCTGACTTCTGGTTTGCCAGATAGCGGTAGCACTCATCCGCAATAGCCGTTAAAGGTTTATTCCGACGGGTTAAGAGGTAAAAACCACGTTCGATATAAAAATCTTCGATGTTGGCCCAAACTAAACCGTGTTTCTCTCCAGATTCTAAGGCATGTTTTGACAGAAATGAGTACCCAATGCCAGAGCGAACAGCATTTTTCACAGATTCTGTACTTCCAACTTCTAAGGCTATGTTAAAGTCATTTAAATCGAGCCCACGTTTCCCAAGTGCCTCCTCTAAAGCCCTTCGATGCCCAGACCCGACCTCTCGAATAATCATAGGGCTTTCCTTGAGTGTGTGTATTTCAATGTTTCGTCTCGAACTAAATGTATGATCACTAGAGACTACAAGACCTAGTTCATCCTTCAGCCAAAATTCAGAGGTTAGTTTTTCAGTATCAAATACAGCTCCAACGACTGCAAAATCAACTTCATGGGCAAGGACCTTTTCTGCCATTTCAAGACTGTCCCCTATGGACAGTTTAAACTTTATTTCTGGATACAATTTCCGAAAAGAAGCTATNNTAAATTGGGAGCAAATATTCACCTGGAATGTGCGAAGCCCCAATATGTACTTTCCCGTTCATTACTCTTTCTGAACCACCGATTTCTCGCATTAGCTCTGACCACTCATCGATCAAGTGCAAGGCATGCTGATAAACAGTTTCACCCTCAGGGGTTAGGGCAAAACTCTTTCCCTTGCGATATAGCAATTTAACCCCTAGTTTCTCTTCAAGCGCACGCATCTGATTGGAAACCGCAGGTTGGCTAATTCCCAATTTCCGCGCAACAACCGTAAAACTCTGTTC
>PKWS01000165.1 GCA_003132105.1 Desulfosporosinus sp. | reverse complement strand
CAGCAGGAAAGTATATAACCGTAAGTTATACTTTCTGACTAGTAAGAAAAAGAAGGCTAGGCCCTCCTTTTTTCATGATGGTAAAATATTTAGCTCAAACAAGTAAAGCTAGGGTTGAATAATAACTTTTTTCATTCTTTGATCTTCTAAGGGTTTATCTCCACGATCCTTTGGAACACTGACAATTCGATTGACTTCCTCCATACCCTCAATGACTTTCCCAAAAGCAGCATACTGTCCATCTAAGTGGCTTGAAGCCTTGACTACAATGTAAAATTGGGAACTGGCTGAATTAGGGGCTGACGTGCGAGCCATTGAAATAATGCCAATATCATGCTTTAAATCGTTTTTAAAACCGTTACCAGAAAACTCGCCAGGGATTGTTTGTTTACTGCCACCCATCCCTGTCCCATTTGGGTCACCGCCTTGAATCATAAAGCCTGGGATAACTCTATGAAAAATGAGACCATCATAAAAACCTTGCGAGACGAGAGACACAAAGTTCTTAACTGTTTGGGGTGCTATCAGCGGATAAAGCTCAATTTTAATCATACTTCCGTTTTCCATTTTGATTGTTACGATTGGGTTTTCCTTAAGTTCCTGTTCCTGCGCATTTTCATTTGTCACCTTAAGTGACCTCCTTTATGTGAACTAAGTTTTCTTTATCCTTTGCATTATACCACTGCCCTTAGAATTTCCCTACTATTTAGAAAACCTCTAATTACACGGTTAGGCCAACAATGTTCAGCGTTTTCTACGTTTGAAGTGTTTCAAAACCACATAAGTAACCACAATAACAATGGCCCCTCCAATAACTACGTCTGCTCGATGAAAATAAGGTTTAAGTGAATCCCAATTCTCCCCTAATTTTTGGCCCACAAAAATTAAGAGAACACTCCAGAGAAACGCACCAACCGCTGTGTAAGTAGCCATTTTAAATGGGTTCATTCGAGCAATACCGGCAGGCAGGGAAATAAAAGTTCGTACGATTGGCAACATACGGCCTACTAAAACGGTCATTTCCCCATGACGTTCAAATAAGCGTTCGGTCCATGCTAGTTCTCGTTCATTGATCAAGAAATAACGCCCGTACCGTTTAAGGAAAGGCCGCCCTCCCCACACACCGGCATAATACGCGACAAGCNNCCTGCAAAAACCATATAACCTGTAAACGGTAAGATTATTTCACTTGGCAAAGGAATACAGGCACTCTCAATTGCCATAGCTATAAATACTCCTGAATAGCCAAATGATAAAATCAAGTGTTCAACGAATTGTCCCAGAAAAGTAATCATTGCTTCCAAAGTAAAACCTCCTTACTCAATCCTATCACTCAACTCTAATATCAGCAAGACTAGCCTAGTATACTTGAGTATATGCCTTGTCCATGAAGATAAGGGATATACTCACTCTTCTTGTAAGCAATTGATAAGAGCACCTCAACATAGATGCTCTTAAGACAATTTGGATTTAATACATGTGTAAATATCGATCCAGTTCCCATTGCGTAACTGTAAGGCTAAAACTATCCCATTCGTCAGTTTTAGCCTCAACAAAGCGTTGATAGATATGATCACCCAAGGCCTCTCGTATGACAGGGGCTTCACTTAGTGCATCCAATGCTTCTTTTAAAGTTCCTGGCAAGGAAGCGATTCCTAGTTTTTCGCGTTCTTCAACAGTCATAGCGTAAATATTCAAATCTACGGCTTCAGGCGGAACGAGTTTGTTTTTAACACCGTCAAGCCCTGCTTTAAGCTGGACTGCGAGAGCTAAATACGGATTACAAGAAGGATCTGGACTCCGTAATTCTATGCGTGTCGAAGAACCTCTTTTGGCCGGTATACGAATAAGTGGACTTCTATTACGACCGGACCAGGCAATATAACAAGGTGCTTCATAACCCGGCACTAGCCGTTTATATGAATTGACAGTTGGATTCGTGATGGCTGCAAAGGAATGGGCATGTTTCATCAGTCCTGCTATATATTGGTAAGCGATTTTGGAAAGCTCCATAGGACCCTCAGGATCATAAAACGCATTTTTACCATCTTTAAAAAGCGACTGATTACTGTGCATTCCGGATCCATTAATGCCGAAAATTGGTTTGGGCATGAACGTAGCGTGCAACCCATGATGTTGAGCGATCGTGCGTACAACAAAACGGAAAGTAGCAATTTTATCGGCAATATCCAGAGCATCTGAATATTTAAAATCTATTTCATGTTGTCCGGGAGCTACTTCGTGGTGAGAGGCTTCAATCTCAAAGCCCATTTGTTCTAACGTCAAAACCATATCGCGACGAGCATTCTCCCCAAGATCTACTGGGGTTAAGTCAAAATAGCCTGCTTTATCATGTGTGATTGTTGTAGGACGTCCCTCTGCATCTGTATGAAAAAGGAAAAACTCCAATTCTGGTCCGACATTTAAAGTGTACCCCATTTCTGAAGCTTCCTTTAGTACTCTTTTCAGAGCACTCCGCGGGCATCCTAGAAAGGAGGTTCCATCAGGGTTATAAACATCACAAATGAGCCTAGCGACTCCCCCTTCTTTGGGGCGCCAGGGAAAAACAACGAAGGTATTAGGGTCCGGACGCAAATACATGTCTGATTCTTCAATACGTGCAAATCCTTCAATAGAAGAACCGTCAAACATGAGCTCTCCATCTAAAGCCTTTTCCAACTGTTCAATGGTAATGGCAACATTCTTGAGAATCCCAAAGATATCTGTAAACTGTAGCCGAATGAACTTAACCCCTTTTTCATGTGCTTCCCTCAAGACGTCTTCTTTGGTCATCATCATGATAGTATCTCTCCTTCCACTTTACCCAATAAAAAAATGCCCATGCGTCACCGCTATATGGCTCAGCACGGACTACTCTGTCCTATAGAAATAAGTATATCCATTGTCATTTCAAATTACAATGGCTTGATTTGAGTTTTAATACTCAATTCCAAGACGTGCCATAATTCCTTGTTCAAAAGGATGTTTTCTTTGAACCATTTCCGTCACGAGATCGGCTCTTTCTATGAATGCCTGTGAAGCATTTCGACCGGTTAAAACCAACTCAACATGGGGTGGCTTTTTGTTCAATAATTCTAAAACTTCGCTCTCCGGTATTAGCTCAAACCAAATCGCGTTTAGAATTTCGTCGAGAATGACAATATCCCATTCTCCCGAATCAATGATTTCCTGCGCTCTCCTAAAGCCCTTACGCACTTCTTGAATATGTTCCACTATATCTTCTCCTTTGTGAACCCAGCCCGGGGCTCCAAAGTGTTCGAGTTGGCATTCTGGCTGCAAGCGCTTCAGACCTTCTAATTCTCCGTAACCGCCCCTCCCTTTCATAAACTGAATAATATAAACCCGAAAACCATGACCCACCGCACGTATTGCCAAGCCTAAGGCAGCGGTTGTTTTCCCCTTGCCGTCTCCTGTATAAATTTGAATCAATCCATTTGTTAGATTTGCCATTATTGAACACCCCCTATCCAAATTTCAAGTTGTGGATGTATATAAACAACATTCGGGGACGTTTTGATCTCAGGAAACCTCTCTAAAGTTTGCCGATTAAAGGGAATTGAAAAAAACAACTTAATTGCAGACTTCTCATCAATAGCTCTTAACTCCACTTTATCGGGATAAAGGTAATAGGAATAATTACCATCGCGCCATGTAATTTCTACTTCCCCAAGTTTAATACGGATTATTCCGAATTCCTCAACCTTAACGGCTTCAACTCCAGTAAAAGGTTGTCTTAGATATTCCGCTTCCAGGGCAACCTGTCCAACTCTAAATTGGGATTCCAAAAGTTGTTCAACAATGAGTCGAGCTGGGATAGAAATTTCCTCAAATACCCGGCGCTCGCTTCGCAAGTCATCCAGGATTTGTTCGAATTTTCGGACATGTATCGAACGAACTTTTTGGGCCTTCTTCAAGACTTTTTCAAAGGTATGATACACGTCTTCCAAGCACTCCAGGAGTATCGCATCTTCCTCACGCATGTTGATATACCCCCATCCCAATCCCTCCTTTTATTGGAGAGACTTTCTATAATGCTATTCTATCTGAATCGAGTGGATTTATAAAGCCTGATTTTCGAATTATTTGAAAATCATCTTGTCGACTTTTTGCGGCGAAGACGTTTTGAAACCCGTTGAACTTTTGTCTCAATCCAATCTGTCCTAATTTCAGCATCCCTTCCCATTTCAAGAGCCTTCCAGTAACATTCCAAGGCATCTCTGAAATTCCGTTGTTTTTCATTCAGCTCTGCCAAACGAACTAAAGCCTCTAGCGCAGACTCACCCTGTAGTTGGGACTTGTCTTCAGATATGTCTCGTGAGTTAACTGGCGATACCTTATGTTCCCGAATTTCTTTAAGTGCGGCCAATGCTTCATATATTTCGCCGATTCGCACATCATCTATCGTCTCTAAGAGACTTAAGGCCTTTAAATAATTGAGTTCAGCCTTTTCTAAATCCATGGAAAGAAAGAATAAACTTGCTAAGCTTTGATAGCGCAAGGCAAGATCTAAATCTTGTTGGGGATAAAACCGAATAGACAATTCCAGGTAATATCTCGCTTCTTCATAGTTTTCTAAAGATTGTTCAATTTTACTTAAAAAATAACAGTTTTCACTGAAAATATTTCTTGTATCAAATTTCAGGCAGAGGGCAACCGCCCTTTGTTGACATTCAAAAGCCAAACGCATTTCATTGTGTTCAAAGTAAACTAAAGCCAAATATTGAAGTGTATTCGACAACGCGACCACATCATCTATTTGAGCAAAAATCTGACAGGCATTCTTCAAGTAGTTTGATGCCTCTGTTTTGTTTTCCTGTCGAAAGCATAATTCTCCTAAGAGAACATCCAACTCTGCCTCCCCTTTGGGAAACCCATTAGAGCGACAAATTACGTGCGCCTGTGTATAGGCTCTATTGGCCCTAGTCCAATCTTCAAGAGTAGCATATACTTGACCAAGGTCTGAGTAGAGCATACCAAGCCTTAACTGTGGAGATGAGCTAGGGTAAACTGAAGTTGCTCGCTCATACTTCTTGCCCGCCTCTCGAAACTTTCCCTTTTTAACTGAGACGCTGGCTAACCCTGCCCATGCTTCAGCCATCCCTTTTGCATTCTGAATCTCTTGACAAATATGTAACGCTTTTCTGAAACCTTTTTCCGCAAACTCAAATTTTTCTAAGCGCACTCTCACAGTCGCTAACAATCGTAACGTAAATGCCACGATTTCTAGAACATTTAATTGATAAGCTTCTAAAAGTGCCTGTGAAAAATACTCTTCGGCTTTAAGATACTGTTCTTCTCCTAGGCACTGTGTTCCATCTTCCATAAGGGTCCGCCAAACTGATAACTCTCCATCGTGCATATTATCGCCTCCGTGTTTGCTCCATCATATGCATGAGTTGATTTATAGGGAATATCATATAGAGAAATTAACAAAGGAACTTTAAGATGAACGAGCTTGTATTATAGACATAAAAGTCGAAATATGATAGTCTTATTCCAATTGAAGGGAGTGTTTTAAGCCTATGAACACATATCGTCCAACCGGATCTTCAAATTATTGGATGGTTGCACTCAAACTTCTCATACTGATATTGGGTCTTTATATTTCTGCCTTAGTCTTAGGTATGGTTTTCACGTGGGTGTTTGCCATTACCTTCTTCCTGATACGCTTAGGTGTTTTATTAGTTGTCTCTTTTATTGTCCTGCATTTCTTTCTTAAGTTCTTGTTTAAACTAGATTTATTCCAGTTTTTGATGCATAAACTCTCAAGATAACACCTGTATAAAATTAAACGCCTTAAAAAGGCGTTTTTTTTGTTTTACTCTTCATTATCTGGCTTTGGCATGAATATCTTTTAATCGAAGGAGGAATGCCAAATGCGAATCATTGTTTTCAAACGTCCATCGTGGCGTAATATTATCCTCTGGGGAATCCTATTGTTCGTCTTAGTCGCTTACCGTGAAAATGCCACATCTGTATTTTCTGGAAAATTAAAACCGATATACTCAGCAACTGTCAACACCCAAGCGATCGGACTGACCTTTGATATCAGTTGGGGAGAAAAAACAGCAGAACCAATCCTTGATATTCTCAAACAGGAAGGCATTCATGCCACTTTTTTCCTTTCCAGTCCTTGGGCAGATAAGCATCAAGATTTGGTGCAGAGAATGGTGAAAGAAGGTCATGAAATCGGTTCGCATGGCAACCGCCATATCGATCTTAATACCTTGGGATCCCCTGAAATTGAGAATGAGATTACCACTTCACAAAAGGTCCTTGAAAAGATAACTGGTCGTTCAGTTCAATTAATCCGCACACCCAACGGTGCATATAATAATAAGGTTATATCAGAGGCTCATAAATTAGGATACCGAGTGATCCAATGGAGTGTGGATTCTCTGGACTGGAAACGACCAGGCGCAAGTGCCATTATCAATAATGTACTTAACGGGATAAAACCAGGAGGCGGGGCTAAAACCGGGGACATTATTTTATTTCATGCCTCAGACTCTGCACCAGATACCCCTCAAGCCTTGCCAACAGTCATTAAAAACTTAAAAAGCAAAGGGTACAGCTTAATCCCGGTCGGCCAGTTGCTTGATCAGGCGAGCAGTACTTGGCCACCTGAAAGTAATCTGAAGGAAGAACCTATTGCGCCTGTCAAATAACTCTTAATGTCCTTTCCATGATGAAAAGCCTTCTCCAACAACTTCAGGTACCTCAGAAATTGCCACAAAAGCCTGTGGATCTTGCTCACGTACGATTTCTTTGATTTGGGACAATTCTGTGCGATTTATAACGCAATATACTACTTGTTTAGCCTCTCCAGAAAAAGCCCCAGTCGCTTGAAAAAGTGTAACACCTCGACCAATTTTCGCTATGATTTCATCAGCAATTCTCTGAGGGTGCGCAGTTACCACCATGACCGACTTGGAGTGACTCAGGCCTTCCTGTACAAGATCAACGACTCTAGTAGCAATAAACATATAGATCATAGCATACATGGCCATCTCTGGTCTAAACAAGATCGCGACCCCAAGGAAAATGGACGCATCAATTATCAGTAATATTTGACCCACACTGAAGGAGGTAGTTCTAGCAAACAATACCGCTAAAATGTCTGTTCCACCAAGTGACCCTCTGGAGCGAAATATTATACCCATCCCGATTCCCGAAAGGACCCCTCCTGCTATAGCGGCGAGCAGCGTATCATGAGTTAATACTGGAAGATGTGTTGTCAAAGAAAGCGTGGCAGAGAGTACACCAACACCCACGATACTGAAAATCAAGAAATTTCGTCCTACCATTCGAAAGCCCAGAATGAAAAGCGGCAGATTTAGCAAAAGGACAGCCCAACTCACTGGCCAATGAAATAAGTAATGCAAGATAATAGCGATTCCTGTAACCCCACCATCGGCAATTTGGTTGGGAATAATCAGTGTATTGATACTCGCACTTACTATCGTTGCACCTATTATGATCCCAACAAAGTGTTTCAACAATTGTAACGTGAAATATTCGCGTATGCTTCTCCAGTGCAATAGAATCCCCCGTTCAACTAAACTTCAGATGGAGTTGAAACTCCACCTGAAGTAAGTTTCCTTTATCCTCGTTTGAATTATACTTTAGAGTCTCCAAAGTGACAACTTTTAAGCCCTTTCCAGTCCTTCATTATTCTATACGTATAATCCCTAGAAATCAATTCGTGAAGGACGGATAATGCTTGACAAAATACATATTATTGAGTAAAGTAATGAAGTGTCCTCAGCAAGCGCTCGTAGCTCAGTGGATAGAGTGACGGTTTCCGAAGCCGGAGGTCGCAGGTTCAAATCCCGCCGGGCGCACCAATAATGATATTTAAACCACAACTATGTTGTGGTTTTGTTATTGCTACTTCATTTTTAGGAATCGGATAAAATTAATTTCTTCCGAAGAGTTTTCTTCATTAAATGAGGGTTGGTAAATTTGATTACCAACCCTCTACCAATTCTGTTTAATTTACAAAGTGACAAGCAACGTAATGACCATTTCCAATATCCTTAAATTCAGGATCCTGTTTCTTACAAATTTCTTGTACTTTAGGACAACGAGTATGAAAATGGCAGCCTGAAGGTGGATTAACCGGGCTTGGAACATCCCCTTTTAGAATTATGCGATCTTTCTTGACCGTTGGATCGGGAACCGGAATGGCAGATAATAGCGCGATCGTATAGGGATGCAAAGGGTTTTTGTAAAGTTCCTTCGATTCGGATAGTTCCACCATCTTACCTAAGTACATAACAACGACCCGATCGCTGATATGCTTGACTACAGACAAATCATGAGCAATAAACAGATAGGTTAAATTGAACTCTTTCTGTAAATCCTCCAGTAAGTTAATGACCTGCGCTTGAATAGACACATCCAGGGCAGAAACCGGTTCATCGCAAACGATCAGCTTGGGGTTAACCGACAAGGCCCTGGCAATCCCAATTCGTTGACGTTGTCCACCCGAAAATTCATGAGAATAGCGTGCTCCATGATAAGGACTTAAGCCAACAACATCTAGAAGTTTCCGGACCCGTTTCTCTCTTTCTACACGATTGGATATTCCATGGATCAATATTGGTTCACCGATGATATCTCCAACTCTCATCCGAGGGTTCAAGGAAGCATAGGGATCTTGGAAGATCATCTGCATCTCACTACGCATTTTACGCATTTCTTCACCAGAAAGATCATTAAGGACTTTCCCCTCAAAGGTCACCTTTCCAGCAGTAGGTTCTAGTAATCTTAAGATTGTCCGCCCAATGGTAGATTTTCCACAGCCGCTTTCTCCGACCATACCAAGCGTTTCTCCACGTCTAATATCGAACGAAACCCCGTCAACTGCCTTAACATCTCCCACATGCCTTTGAACAACAATTCCCTTCCGAATTGGGAAATACTTTTGAAGCTTCTCTACTTTTAGTAACGTCTCTTTCTCCAGTATTTTCTCAGTCATGCTGCTCTCCCCTTTCCCCAACTTCGTACAAGAAGCAACTGACCATATGGCCTGGTTCAATCTCACGCAGGATTGGTTTTTGCTGTTCACAGATAGGCAACTTGTGCTTACAGCGCGGGGCAAAATTACAGCCCTGAGGTAAATGGCGTAAATCCGGGGGATGTCCTTCTATGGGCTCCAGACGTTGCTTTTCAGACTCATCTAGTTTGGGCAACGATCCTAAAAGTCCCCAAGTATAGGGATGTTTGGGAGTTGCAAACAAGGCTCTGGAGTCCGTGTATTCCACCGTGTTACCTGCATACATCACTAATACCTTTTGGCATAATTCAGCGACAACCCCTAAATCATGCGTAATCAACATAATGGCCGTACCAAAATCGTCTTTTAATTTATTCATTAAGCTGAGGATCTGTGCTTGAATCGTCACATCCAGCGCTGTGGTTGGTTCATCAGCAATGAGGAGTTTTGGATTACAGGACAAGGCCATAGCAATCATGACCCTTTGCCGCATACCCCCACTAAATTGATGTGGATAATTGTTCACTCGGATTTCTGACTCTGGAATACCTACTGTCTTGAGCATCTCTATAGCCTTTTTTTTAGCGTCAGAGCGCCCAACTTTCTGGTGGAGTACAATAGCTTCCATGATTTGCTCCCCAACCGTAAGCACGGGGTTTAAAGATGTCATGGGATCCTGAAAGATCATTGCAATATCATTGCCCCGAATTTTCATCATTTCACGCTCAGATGCTTTGACCAAATCTTTACCGTTAAAAATGACTTCTCCACTCACAATTTTTC
>PKWS01000051.1:708-3252 GCA_003132105.1 Desulfosporosinus sp. | reverse complement strand
GTGTTGCTCCTAGCTCTGCTGATTTTTTGTAAAATTGAACCGATCACTGGGCTGGGTTCTTCCGCTCTAGGAAGAATTTAATGGTGCCTTCTGCAACTAATGCTTCCCCGACATACGCTTTACCCTGGGCGAAACCAAACATTTTTCGTAATTTGATAAGCTCTACTTCCAAACGAAGCTGATCTCCTGGAATCACTTGCCTCTTAAACTTGACGTCATCTAAGCCTGCAAACACCGCCAAACAGCCGGCATATTCTGGCATTCTAAGGATGATCACGGCCCCAACTTGGGCAAGTGCTTCCAAAATCAAAGCTCCCGGCATAATGGGGTGACCTGGAAAATGGCCCTGAAAGAACGGTTCATTGCTGGAGACGTTCTTAATTCCTACAGCCCTTTTTCCTTCTTCTAATTCTATGATACGATCTACCATAAGAAAGGGATAACGATGAGGAATGATTTCCTGAATCTCCTGACTTTGTAGCACTGAAACTCCTCCTTATATTCGATGCACGATGCTCGAAAGTCAAATATCGCGTTTCTCGCCTCGCGCCTCGCGCTTCGCTAATTACTTGCAGATATGAACCAATTTGTCTTATTATATAAGTGGGTATTTTTCCTACTAGTAACCAGTATAACCAAGTTAGAGGCTGAAAGGAAGATGACAACCCTTGAAACCCTACAAAATTTTACACATTATAGGTGGGGGAGAAATCGGTGGGGCTGAGCAGCATGTTTTGACTCTGCTTTATGGAATAGATCGGACTCGTTTCACCCCACATCTTGTTTGCCTAACCGACGGACCTTTCGCAGCCCTTGCACGCGAAACGAATATCCCCACTATAACCCGCTCTATGCACTTCCCCCTTGACCTTTCTCCCCTCCCTGGCATCATTCGCTGGGCCCGGCAAAAAGGGATCAATCTCGTTCACACCCATGGTTCCCGAGCCAACCTCCTGGGCCGCCTTGGTGCAAGATGGTTGGGTGTCCCCAGTCTGACCACTGTCCATAGCTCCCTGGCCCACGATTATCTTTCCCCTTGGTCTGCCCGTATGGCTTTAGGACTTGACCGTCTTACGCTTCCCTTGACCTCCGGGATTATCACCGTCTCCGAATATTTAGCAAAAGAAGTTGCTTTGAGAGGCGGTCGGAATCTAGAAACCATTTATAACGGCCAAGCCCCCATTTCCTTTGATGATCCGTCTTCTTCTCGCCACAAGTTCCGCTTACAGTGGGGAATTCCAACAGATGCTCTCGTCCTCGGAACGATAGGCCGCCTCCATCCCACAAAGGGACAGACTTATTTAATTAAGGCTGCAAGCCAACTGCGCTTTAAATTCCCGAACCTTCACCTTTTGCTCATTGGTGACGGTCCCCTTCGCCAAGACTTGGAATTAGAGCTTAAACAGAGTACTCTCCCATATACCTTAACAGGCTACCTTCCCCAGGCCTATGAAGCACTTCCGGCCATGGACCTTTTCGTCTTACCCTCAGTTTGTGAAGGTATGGGGTTAGTCCTTCTTGAAGCAATGCAAGCTGGTGTTCCGATTGTTGCCAGTGCTGTTGGCGGAATTCCTGAAGTCGTCCGCGCTGGGGAAGACGGGCTGCTTGTTTCCCCAGGCGATGTGGCAGGGTTTAGTAATGCCTGTTCTAAGATTATCGAAAATCCGGATTTGGCAAAGTCCCTTGTTCTTTCTGGCCTAAGCCGCTGGCCTAAGTTTTCCGTAGATAGTATGATTAGGGAAACAGAGCAAGTATACACCCGAATACTAGATCAGTCTACCCCACCCGCTGGGCTTCACTATAAAGAAAACTTGGCTAGCGCCAAGCCTCAGCGAAGGCGGTCGCCTTAGTTGCACTTATGCTGCAAGAAAGTATATAACTGAAAGTTATACTTTCTGACTAGTACCAGAAAAGAAAGGTTGAGTTTGCAAACGCTCAACCTTTCTTTTCTCAATTACTGTCATTGTTGTTTTCACGACCGCTCTCGTTACTATTTTTCCCTTCATGTGATCGTTCAATAATTTTATAGTTAAGGTATGCATCATGCTTTGAATTTTCGGGAGTCCATATTGTTGCTAAGACTGGGACATAGACGTTATCATGTTCTTTTACTCGCTGGGTCTCCTTACTTGCACTGTTCTTGATTTTATCCAAATCTTTTTCCTTAACTTTATCCTTTAACTGCCCTTTACCCTTTTCGATCGCTGGATTATTCGGAACCTTGACCGGAGAGGATGGCGACCCATCAGACATCGATTTTCCCGTGCCCTCTTTATTTGGTTTATCTATCGATCCCGGATCTTGCTTCGCAGTCCCTGGAATTTGCGGCAACCCAGATTCGAGCCCCTTCTTCTCCGACTTGATCTGCGCTTGAACCTGTGGGTTTTCAAGTAACCGGACCCGTTCTGAAGTATCTTTTAGTTTCTCCGGTTGCGTCACAACTCCTGCCTTATCTGCAGTCTGCCAAAGTGCATACTCCCCTAAAGTTAGATCACCCTTTTGAGCAAACTCCTGTTCCTGAGAAGTCAGGGAGAAGACAGCAAC
>PKWS01000051.1:0-553 GCA_003132105.1 Desulfosporosinus sp. | reverse complement strand
TTGTAAACTCGGATTGATATCGACCGAAAGTAATGCTACCGCAGTTGGTGCTTGATACAGGTTCCACCCTAGGAGGGTCGTTAATATCAAAAGGAAAAGTGCCACAGCCCCAGCCCATATGCGTACCCCACTAAAACTCTCAATCCATGGTTGGATTTGAACTTCTTCTCCCACCTCAGCGTTAAGTCGTCTATGAACATGACGAAAGGTGCCGTCCTGACCAAGCACAGTGTAACGTAATCCGGACTTTTCCAACACAACAGCTTTCATTTTACTCATCCTTTCGCCCCCCTTTCCCTCGTGAGCACATATTCACGTAAATAAACATAGTCATGTTGGTTCGCGATCAGTAAGGCGACCGCTAAGATATACTTCCGTCCCCGTTCTAAGACCTTCGGGTGTATCTGAGTTTTCAAAGCTAAGGCTTGCATAGGGACTTTTGCATTGCGTTCAACCTGGACCCACAGCTCAGCGTCAAAGGCTAATTCTCGAGCCGCACGGAGTAGTGTCTCGCGGGAATCCCGATGTTTCGGAGAAACTTCAACCAAGTTTT
>PKWS01000206.1 GCA_003132105.1 Desulfosporosinus sp. | reverse complement strand
TGGGGATAGGATGTATCTCTTGGGCAATGTTCAGTATGTGGGCACAGTCCGGTTATTCTGCTGATGCCACCCGCAGTCGCTATTCCATCTCTACCACTGCAGAGGGCGTTAATGTGGAATCAGATCCTTCCCTCGTCCTGTCCGCACCAGATAAAACCCTTTATCCTGTATATCCTGCGGAGGGTGACAATATTGGAAGTCTGACGATTCCAGCTTTAAAGCAGAAATTGCCCATCCTCCAGGGGACTGGTGTGGAGGAGTTGAAGAAAGGTGTAGGGCACTTCACCCAAAGTGTACTTCCCGGGGAAGAAGACAATTGTGTTCTTTCCGGACATCGTGAGACGGTCTTCAGACAACTAGGTAATCTGAAGATAGGGGACCCACTGATTTTGCAAACATCGGCAGGTACATTCACCTATGAGGTAAATGGCACGCGAATCGTCCATGAAGACGACAAAACAGTGATCGTACCTACCGACCATGCCGTCCTGACGATGACCACCTGCTATCCCTTCTATACTCCTGGCTATTCTCCGGACCGCTATATCGTCTCCGCAGCTTTAGTAAAAAGTAAAAAGTAAATAAACCAAATTTAGCACCCGGTAATACCGGGTGCTTTTGTTTACAACTTCACATTATCGTAAATATTGCTTAAGAAGCGGAAAGATTGCACTAGAGCTTGCAGGACTTGAGGTCCAGAAAAGGGACCAAGCCCCGACCCCGCCAAGCCTATATTGATTGAGCAAAGTCATTTTGGTATTCCAGCTTTGCGCATCGTCAAAGTAAACGGTGTGATAACCTAAAGCATCGGTGTAATTGAAGTGAGGAATCTGTGAGGAGTCGCGCTGTATTGGTCCCTTAGCTAAGGCTAAAAGCTCAGCCATTCCGCCCGCGCGCCGGGTATAGGTCGGGTTGGGATTTCCTGTGTCAGCAGTCCACCAGTCAACTCCATAGTAGGGTATGCCCAGGAGTACTTTATGCATGTCTACGCCTTGCCCGAGCGTATATTCTAAAACCTTTTTACTCCAATCCAGCGGGGCGATGGGTCCGGGGGACCCGTGGCTGTAGTCATACGTCATAATGTTCAAGTAATCAACATATTGAGCAAGGGCAGGGTAGTCAAACTCACCGAGCCAGGCTTCTGAGCCAGTTCGGGCCATGACAGCTTCGATGACCAACTTATTTAAGGGATGAAGTTGGGCGTAAAGTTCTTTCATGAACTGGGTGAGATAGGGTCCAGTGGCATTACTCATGAGTTCAAAGTCAATGACGATGCCGTCAGAGTTTGTGCTTTGGATCCGCTGAATAATCTGGCTTTCCAGTTTAGCACGGGCTGTATCGGAAGCCATAACGGTATCCATGGTTTTGGAACTGGCCCAGGTCGATTGAATGACTGGAAGGACTTTCAAATTACGAGCATGGACGGAGGTCGTAATTTGGGCATAATCGCTTGGCGTGGCATCCCAGCCCCCGGTCACCGTACCGTCTGCTGTATCATCAAGATAATACCAGCTTGGCGCAATGATATCTGCATAATCCGTAGCCGGTGAAGGAATGGATTGGACTTGACTGAGCATTCCTTTCGTACCGGTTAAATTACCCTGGGTGTATTGAAGGGAAATCCGCGGTTGGGCAACGCCTGTTCGAACGACACTTTCCATTTTGTAAGTGATAACACCCCACCCCCCGAAAATAGTAAAGGCTGAGCCGGAGGCTCGTTTTTGATTGAGGTAAGCGGTAGTAGAGGCGCCTAATTGTGTACTGGGAAGCAATAGAATTGGCGCATTGGCCTTCGCAGCAAGAGCGGCACCCGCTAAGGCATCCGGAAAGTTTTCTCCGGTGGCTACATAGACTTGGGAACTTTCAAACGGTAATTGATTTAACACAGCAGTGTTTGTTTCGTATTGGTCGTACCCGGCATATCTCGTGGTGACTTTTACAGGCTGTGGGAGTTTGCCAAGCTGCTCTTCAACGGTGTCCTTGATCACAGCCTTGCCGCCAATCAACGTCACTTGCTGAACACCCATTTGGGCGAGGGCTGTTGCTGTTTCCGGTGGTAATGAATCGGTACGCGTGAGTAAAATAGGAATGTCGTGAGCGGCGGCATAAGAAGAGATGCTTAAGGCATCGGCAAAATGTTCACCGTTCACCAAGAAAGCTTGGGTAGAACTCGGAGTGGCCACTCCGGCAATGGCGGCAGCCGTCCCATACTGATCCCAGCCCGAAAGACGCTTCGGCAAGATTCCTTGGTCTTTGAGGGACTTTTCTATCGCCCCATTCAAAGCGACTGTACCACCTAGGAGATACACTTCTTGCGTACCGAGGCGTGTGAGTTCTGCTGAAACAGCGGGATTTAAATGATCCGATTCTGTAAGCAGCAAGGGCCCGTTTACTTTATGCGCCAGAACGGTCCCAGTCAGTGCATCCGGGAAGTTTCCTCCCGTCGCTAGCACGACGACAGGGGCATTATCCCAGCCTTTTTTAGAAATCTCTACAGCAGTATCATACAGTGTATTCCCGTAAATGCGATCCGCGACCGATTCGGTGGGTTCTGCTTGCACACTAAGTGGGCGGATGGGTGTAAGATTTAAAACGATGGCTAAACTGCAGAAAATGCAGATTATTTTCTTATTGAAAAAGTGCATTTTATAACCCTCCATTTTTTTGTTCGAAAGTTATTGAGGTTTAATAATAAGTTATTCGTTGAAAAGAGGCGAAATCCTCCACGATTGAGGAATCTCTAGGTATGTCCCGATCAAAAAAAAGGAAAGTAATAATAATTGTCGAATAAAGCTTTTAGAATCTTTTAATTAGAAAGAGACGTGAAAGAGATATCTAAGAGAAGAGAATATATTAATAAAACCAAATTTGGGCTAGTGTCTTTAATAATTATGGGGATCATGGTTTGTAACTTAGGACTAGCTCCTCTACCATCGACAGGGCAACCCGCCCTAGCCCAAGGCAAAACTGGTCAATCAAAGCCTTTTCAAGTCATCATCTCCTTAGCCCCGGGGGTGAATGTCGACAAAGTGGCCCAAGACGTCGGGGCAAACGTTGTACGCCGAGGCCCTCTTAATTATGCAACGTTAGAACTTAACAATAATAGTAACGTGCAACAAGTCTTAGAGATGCTGAAAAAGACGCCCGGGATAATAGGCGCCGAGCAAAACTATCGCCGTACAATAACAACCTTGCCAGGATCAACCGTACCGAAGGACCCCCGTTTTCAGAGCCAATGGTCAATGGTCAGCGGCCATGTACAGGGAGCCTGGGACATGGGAGCAACCGGTCAAGGAATAACGATTGCTGTTATCGATACGGGCGTAGCTCTAGAGCACCCGGATTTGAAGGACAATTTGGTCTCTGGCTACAATGCCATCACCGGGAGTGAAGCA
>PKWS01000411.1 GCA_003132105.1 Desulfosporosinus sp. | reverse complement strand
GTTTCGTGATATCCTCGACAATTTCTGCCCAGTGCTTCTCACAGAGGGCTTTTAACGAAGTGACTTGCAACGCACACTCAACACGCCATTCAACCTTCTTAACCTCTGGAACTTGAGCCCTAAGCAACGCTTCCAAGGCTGCCAAACTGGCTTCCTCCAGCTCGAACGACGAAGAAAGGTGGAGGACCCATCTCCCTTGTTTGGGAAAGACCTCCACCTGAATGAGCTCTACCGTCGTCATATCCAGTTGCCAAGGTCCAATTTGATCTGGAGGAAGTTTTAATATGAATGGAACTTCCATCAACGGAAGAGTCCTAACCATGTGCGTTTCCTCCCACCTAAACTAGAACATTAAAGCCTTCTCTACGATAATCCTTACCTGTTGAGCAACCTCTTCAACAAGTACTAGCTGTGTTTCGCCCGTTTTCCGTTCTCGTAGTTCAACCTGGCCATTGGCCAGGGTTTTACTCCCTATAGTCACCCGTAAAGGATATCCGACCAGATCTGCATCCTTGAATTTTACACCAGCCCGTTCATCCCGGTCGTCGAGGACTACTTCCACTCCAAGACGCTTAAGCTCCAGATAAAGCTTATCTGCCGTCTCCACCACTAGGGCATCTTTTGTGCTGACGGGTACAATGATACATTGGTACGGGGCAATCGGCATCGGCCATATAATCCCATAGTCATCATGATTTTGTTCGATTGCAGCAGCAATTGAACGACTTATGCCAACACCATAACAACCCATGACACAGAACTTTTCTTCTCCGTTTAAGTCTAAAAAGGTTGCCTCAAGTGCTTCGCTATACTTTGTTCCCAGCTTAAAAACTTGCCCTACTTCAATCCCTCTAGCTTCTTTAAGAGTAACACCACATTTAAGGCAAGCTTCGCCTGGTTCCATCATTCGCAAATCGAGGACCTGATCTATACGAAACTCCCTACTGGGAACGGCATCTACAAAGTGATAATCCGCTTTATTCGCTCCGCACACAGCCGAATTCATCAGAGGAACTTCTTCATCAGCAATAACCAAAAGGTCTTCAGGCACTTCGAGTGGGCCTACAGAGCCCGGTTCACATCCTAAAATCTTCACAACATCCTCAGGAGAGGCAAGTTTGAGGGAAACGAAACCGCCTAAAGCGTTATTTAATTTTATTTCATTCAATTCGCGGTCTCCACGTAGCAGCACTAAGAATAATTTCTCATCCCCTCGATAAATCAAAGATTTCACGAGGCTAGTTTTCGGTACAGCCAAAAACTCGGATAGATTATCAATGGTCTTCACGTTCGGCGTATGCACTAACTTCCGCTGCCCTTCAGACGTGACATCCTCTATAACTTGAGGACGACACTCTGCTTTCTCCACATTGGCAGCATAACTGCACTCCGGACAATAGACTATAGCATTTTCTCCCGAATCCGCCAAAACCATGAATTCGTGGGTCCCACCCGTGCCCCCTATGGCCCCGGCGTCTGCTTCAACCGCCCGGTAAGTTAAACCGCAACGGGAAAAGATTCGGCAATAGGCATCGTACATTTTATGATAACTTTCATCGAGCCCTTCTTCATCCTGATCAAAAGAATACAGGTCTTTCATGACGAACTCCCGGCCACGCATCAGGCCAAAACGGGGACGTCGCTCATCGCGGTATTTATTCTGAATTTGATAAAGAAGCAGCGGAAGCTGCTTGTAGGAACTAACTTCACCCCGAATAAGGTCTGTGATTATTTCTTCGTGAGTGGGGCCAAGGCAGAACTCTCGATTATGACGGTCTTTTAAACGAAATAACTCTGCACCGTATAACTCCCAACGCCCGCTCTCTTTCCATAATTCGGCCGGTTGCATGATCGGCATCAGAAGTTCTTGTCCGCCTTTGGCATCCATTTCTTCGCGTACAATGGTTTCAATCTTCCTTAAAACTCGCAATCCCAAAGGCAAATAGGTGTAGAGTCCAGACGTAGACTTACGAATTAACCCTGCCCGAACCATCAGTTGATGGCTTATAACTTCAGCCTCAGCTGGGACCTGGCGAAGTGTAGGATTTAAAAGTTGGCTGACACGCATAATGTCCATTCCTTTCCTTACAATAGCGCTTTATATAATCTTAGCATGGTTTCTGATGAACAAGGACATATTCCTCTATTTCACGGAGCAGAGCGGGTAGCAATTCTTTTTCCGGAAGACGAGCTACAATCTCTCCCTTTCGAAACAAAATTCCCATCCCTTTACCGCCAGCGATTCCGAAATCAGCTTCGCGGGCTTCGCCTGGTCCATTGACTGCGCATCCCATTACCGCAACCTTTAAAGGCTTGTCCAGTGCAGGAAGGTACGCTAACCGCTCTTCAACGTTTTCCGCCAATAAGGCTAGGTCAACTTGCGTGCGGCCACAGGTTGGACAACTGATTAACTCCACGCTCCGCTGTCTTAAACCGAGAACACGCAGGATCTCAAGCGCGACAGGAATTTCTCGAACTGGGTCACCCGTGAGCGACACTCGAATCGTATCTCCGATCCCTTCGGAAAGCAGCGTCCCAATCCCTATCGCCGATTTAACTACGCCCGAACGTACCGTCCCAGCTTCAGTCACCCCTAAATGCAATGGGTAATCTATCTCCTCATATATCTTTCGATAAGACTCAAGCATCAGGGGAACGGACGATGCTTTCAGTGAGACCTTTATTTTATGATACCCTTCTTCTTCAAGTAATCGGATATGTCCTAAGGCACTCTCGACCATCCCTGCGGCAGTGGGGCCTCCATATTTTTCTAAGAGTTCTTTCTCCAGAGACCCTGCGTTAACACCGATTCGAATGGGGATCTGCCGTTCCTTAACAGCACGAACGACCTCTTGGACTTTCCAGCGTGCCCCAATATTCCCGGGATTTAGTCGCAAGCCGTGGATCCCTAATTCAACAGCACGGATTGCCAAACGATAGTCAAAATGAATGTCTGCAATCACAGGGAGTGGGCTATTAGCGGCGATATCCTTTAAAGCCGTCGCGGCTTTATCATCCAAGACTGCAACACGGACGATTTCACACCCAGCATCAGCCAAAGCGTGAATCTGAGCCAAGGTTGCCCCTACATCGCGGGTATCCGTATTGGTCATCGATTGTACTACAATCGGGGCTCCGCCACCGATTGTCACATTCCCAACCGAAACCGGTTTTGTCATTTTTCTTTCCAAAATGTCTGCCTCCTGCTCCACGTCCCTCGTTCACTACCCCGCTTTAACAAATAAGCGCAGGACATCTTTATAAGTAACGGCGATCATTAAAGCCATAAGCAAAACGAAACCCACTAAGTGAATCATATTTTCTTTTTCAGGGTTTAGCGGTTTACCCCTTACCCCCTCGATCAATAAGAAAACAAGCCTGCTCCCGTCGAGCGCAGGGATGGGAAACAAGTTAATGAGCCCTAATTGAATACTCAACACTCCAGTTAAACTCAATAAGTTGGCTAAACCCTGCCGGGCCCCTTCTCCAATGACCTGAGCAATCATCACTGGACCGCCCACATCGGCCGGAATCTTCCCGGTTATCATCTGTACCAAACTCACCATGATAAACTTTGTAAAATCCACCGTTCGTTCTAGCCCAAAACTAGTCGCATGGAGAATAGAGGCATGCGTATAAATGATTTCTGGCGCAATCCCAATCATACCGTTCCCAGTTTGAACATCCTTTTCCGTCTTAACTGATACTGTTTGATGTTGCTTTCCTTTGTCCCGTTCAACAGTTAAGGTTAACACTTGGTCCGGTTTGGGTCGAATGACTTCTATCAAACGAGTCCAACTCAGCGTTGACTCACCGTTCACCGCAAGAATTTTATCTCCCGGTTTAATCCCTGCCGTGGCCGCTGGTTTTCCTTCAACCAGTGATCCAATCATATTGGTGGTCCCTGGTGCAGGAATCCCAAGATAGGCAAAAACGCTCACAAATAGAATTATGGCCAAAGCAAAATTCATAAGGGGGCCAGCCACAATCACCGCCATGCGCTGCCAAAC
>PKWS01000145.1 GCA_003132105.1 Desulfosporosinus sp. | reverse complement strand
CCCATAGCTCGAGAATAGATTGGGGTGGTTTTTGGGCCAATTTCCCGCCTTTGATCGGTTCCATGACAATCACAGCTAAGCCTTTCTCAGCTGCGTAGTTCAATCCTTGAGTGCCCGCCTGAAGTTCGGTATCCATGTAGTTATACTGAATTTGACAGAAGGTCCAAGGGTAAGCATCAACAATTTCCTTAAAGACTGGAAACTCATCGTGAAAGGAAAAACCAGCATAGTGGATACGTCCGTCGGCGAGAGNNAGCCTTTTCCCAAGTGTTTCTGCTTAAACCGTGAAGAAGGTAGAAATCAATATGGTCAGTTGCCAGTTTCTCAAGTTGCTCGTTTAAGAAACGGTCAAAGTCCTCATAACTCTCGCAGCGCGACACAGGGAGTTTTGTGGCCAGCTTTACCTTTTCACGGTAGCCATTCTGGAGGGCCTTGCCAACGAGGAGTTCACTTTGCCCTTGATGGTAGGGGTAGGCGGTATCAACATAGTTTACTCCATTATCGATCGCATGACGGATCAAGGAGATGGCTTCTAATTCATTGATTTTACTCGAATCACCATCTATCACGGGTAGACGCATACAGCCGAATCCTAGGATCGAAGCTTGAAAGTCTAGATTGCCAAATTTACGATAATGCATATCTTTTTCTCTCTCCTATACAATTAAGAATTATTTAGACGAATACTTAAATATTGTGCACAATGACTAATCTATAGATAATTGTTTAATTAATTATGACGGAAATTCAGGGAATAAGCAAGACAGGGTATAATAATGAATTGTGCCAGAAGAAGTCTCCCACTTATAAAAATGGGAGACTTCTTCTGGCACTTGGTTTAAGACTGTAAATTTAGCCTTGAGAATAAAACGAAATGTAAGCATGGTGTATTCGTTACAAAAGATAATACACCATGCTTATGTGTGGGGCCTGTGGAAAAGATCTAAAACGGAAGCCCCATTTTATAGGGCTATAGTATTTCTTGAAAAATTGGAATAATCATAGGACGCCTCTTGGTCTTATCATAAAGATGTTTGCTCACAGCATCCCTAACGCGATTTTGTAAAATGAGGTTTTCATGGATACCGTTCTGGAGACTGCGGGCTATAGTTTGTCTTGTGATTGCTTTTACCTCGTCGAGCATTAGGTTGGACTCTCGAACATAAACAAATCCCCGGGTGACAACATCTGGACCTGTTAATATGGTTCTAGTTAAGCTATTGAGCGCTAAAATGATTATAAGGATTCCATCTTGGGATAGGAGTGTTCGGTCTTTCATAACACTATTTCCGACATCTCCGACTCCCAAGCCATCGATAAAAATCCGCCCGGCTATTACGTTATTAGCAAACTTTGCGCCATTATGTGTAAACTCTATAACATTGCCAATCTCGGACACGAAAATATTTTCCCGTGGAATTCCAAGTTGCACAGCTAGTTCAGCATGTTTCATGAGCATACGGTATTCCCCATGTACAGGAATGAAGTACTTAGGTTTTACCATGCTGAGCATTAGTTTAAGCTCTTCTTGGCTGGCGTGACCAGAAACGTGCATCCCCGATATGGATTCATAGATGACTTTGGCTCCTAGCTTGAAGAGCTGATCAATATTCCGCGAGACTGCTTTTTCGTTTCCAGGAATGGGAGAAGCAGAAAGAATAACAGTATCCCCTGGATAAATGGAAATCTGACGATGATTATGCATTGCCATGCGGGTAAGTGCAGCCATCGGCTCGCCTTGGCTGCCTGTCGTAAGAATGCATACCTCATTGCCCGGTAAGCGCATGGCCTCGTCGACGTCAATAAGCGTGTCTTCCGGGATATCAAGATACCCAAGCTCAGCAGCTATTCTAACAACATTAATCATGCTTCGGCCGACGGTAGCAACCTTGCGATGGTATATATAGGCGGCAGAGATCGCTTGCTGAAGTCGATTGACATTTGAAGCAAAACTGGCAAAAATAACTCGTCCCTCAGCGTCTGCAAAGGCCTTGTCAATATTTTCTCCAACGAGTCGCTCAGACTTTGTAAATCCTGGACGTTCCACATTCGTACTGTCAGACATGAGGCAAAGAACTCCGTTGTCGCCAAGTTCTGAAAACTTGTGTAAGTCAAGAACCCCGCCGCTCACCGGGGTATGATCCAGTTTGAAATCCCCAGTGTGAACTATGGTTCCTAGGGGGGAATGAATGGCTAAACCGACAGCGCCTGGTATGCTATGGCTCCCATTGATAAAGTCAACGCTGAACGAACCCAGTTTTATGGTCTCCCCAGGCTGGATTACATGGGTGATTACTTGTCCCAATTTGGCTTCAGTTAGTTTATATTGAATTAGACCAATTGCTAGGCGTGTCCCGTAAATAGGAACGTTCAAATGTCTCAACAAGTAGGGGAGTCCCCCAATATGATCTTCATGACCATGGGTGATAAGGATTCCCAGTAATAGGTCTTTGTTTTCAATGAGGTAAGTATAATCTGGGATTACGAGATCGACCCCCAACATATCATCGTCAGGAAAAGCAAGACCTGCATCAATTAACAAGATTTGATTATTATAGCGGATGGCGGTTGTGTTCTTTCCAATTTCCCCTAGTCCACCGAGAGGAATAATTTGTAGTTTGCTTTCTGTTGTCAAGTATATATTACCTCCTTGTAAATTGAATCTCGTACTTAATCTTTATATTGAAAACATCTTCAGTATATTGATGCCTGTATTTATAAAACCAATCTTAACAAGAATCCGAGGCTAATCTCTATCAAATCCATTATGTAGTCTTTGCAGAAACCAATATAAGAATACGACCATTCTCCAACGAAGTGGAAAATGGTCCTCAAATTTATCCTATTGCAGAAAAAATTCTCTTAGAAGATGACGCCTAAAGCGATAAGAATCAGAATTGCTACTGCAATGATACCAACACCAACGCCATAAGCTGCAACTGGAGCTACAGGGGGGATGATTAGAATACTATTCCCATTGCAATAAGCAGAAGAATAATTACGACAACAAACGCTATTCCTTCAAAACGAATTCTTTCGGGACGACAACAATCATCACGATCAACATCCATTTGCATTTCCTCCTTTACTAGAGATAATGCATAATATGCATAACATGGATATTATGGAACTATTAGGTTATGGGTTATAGGTTATATCTTATTTTAATTTATCACCGCTAGAATGGGTCCAGTAATAAGTCTCATGATTAAGGATACATATTTATACGGGTTAGGGGCCAAGTATTGTTAACCCCCTTAGTAAATAAGAACTGATGGAGATCGATATTACCGAAATGGAAAGAAGCGGCACATGAGTTGAGATATAGGCGCCACATCCGTATAAAGGTTTCATCTTTGATCTTCATGGTTAATGGTAGGGCATCCTCAAAATTTTGGGTCCAGTGTTCCAGGGTTAGAGTGTAGTGTTCACGAAGGCTCTCTAGGTCAATGAGATAGAACCTGTTGGCAGCCATTAACGAAACTAGTTCTTGCACAGCAGGAAGATATCCGCCAGGGAAAATGTACTTATTGAACCAGCTATTTATCCCCGATTCTTCATAACCTGTAATACAGTGTAAGAGAGATACTCCGCCTTCATTTAATAGGGATTCTACAGCAGAAAAATAACCGTTGATGTGTTCCTTTCCTACATGTTCAATCATCCCTACGCTCACCACCCGATCGAAAGTTCTGCCCTTTAATTCTCGGTAGTCGATGAGCTGGACTTCAACCAAATCTTGTAATCCTTCATTTTCAATTCTTTCAACGGTCTTAGAATATTGTTCCGAACTAAGAGTAATACCAAGAGCTTTGACCTGATAAGTTCTTGCTGCAGTAAGAATAAGCTCTCCCCACCCGCAGCCGATATCGAGTAAGGTTTGTCCTGGATTTAAATTCAGTTTGCGCAAGATATGTGCAACTTTGTTCTTTTGAGCCTGAAGCAAGCTATCTTCGGGAGACTTAAAATAAGCGCAAGAATAGGTCATGGTTTCATCTAACCATAAACTGTAAAAATCGTTTCCTAAGTCATAGTGAAATTGAACGTTCTCTTTGCTTTTCCGAATACTGCTAGAGAGGATTTTAAACATTTTTTTGTACCCTTTTTTCTGGTGCAAAAAGCTGTCCTGATCTTTATAAAGGGATTCAATGACTTTTTGAACACTTCCCACAATATCGATCTTCTTTAACATATATCCTTCGCCAAAGGCCAAAAACGGATCACTGATAATTTCTGATTTAACAATTGGCTCATTGAAATCAATCCGAAACAGAGGGACTCCCTCTCCATACTTAATAACTTCACCATCCCAAAACTTTACTTCACAAGGATCGGCAAACAAGTTTTTCATGAGATTTCTGCAAAATACTTTGTCAATATCCACTTTTCGCCTCCATTTATAAAGGAAACTTACTTCANNGCCACTTATCTCCCGACGGTCACTCTATCATTCGATAATGATGACATAAACAAAAACAGATGCACACTCACCCTTTATGAGTTGTTTCTTTATCCCGACCATAATCTGTCCGGCCGTCCAGATCCGGTTCGTGGCAATAGGGTAGATCTTCGCGTTTAGGGAACGGTCTTTTACTTGGTTTGGTCTGATCCATAGTAGTCCTCCGATCGCTAGAATACATTTAACATACCCTGTATATAAGATAATCATTCTTGGTCCACCCATGCACAGACCTCGACCATCCGAGGCTTATATCGATCAGAGTCAATCTTCTTCGGGTGGTCGTCTTTTCTTATATCTACTTGAAAGGGTATTATGCTCTTAACAGCGAATAAATTATATAAGTTTTATCAATTATCTTGGAAGAAGGTATTTCTATGGATGATTTAGGTGCGGAACTTCAATCTGAAAAAACTACCCAAATAATTAGGAATATGAAAAATCCTTGGCGAAAGCGGCTACTGCTAGGATTTATTAGAATTGTGAGTTTATCTGTGCTTGGGTGTATAGTGATTTCAGGCCTTGTAGGCTGGTATCTCACCCATCCTATCCGTGTACCGGTGGTTGGTAATCCAAGTGAATTTGGGTTAAAATATCAAGATGTGAAATTTTCTAGTCGAGAGGATAATGTAAAATTGTCAGGGTGGTACATTCCCGCTGAAAATTCAAAGGCTATTGTGATCCAGGTTCATGGTTATGAGGGAAGCCGAACTAAGGAGAAACCGTCATTCCCTGTGTCTCAAGCACTTGTCAAAAAAGGAATCAGTGTATTAATGTTTGATTTCCGGGCCTCAGGTGAATCGGAGGGTTCGTTAGTCACTGTGGGAGATCTTGAGCAGCGTGACCTTCTAGGCGCATTCGATTATGTCAAAAGTCTAGGGTATCAAAATATAGGCATTATCGGCTATTCTATGGGCGCTTCTACGACAGCTGTGGTGGCAGCAAATGAGGCTGAAATTAAATCAGTTGTCCTTGATAGCCCGTTTGCCGACCTCAAAGAATACTTGCAAGTTAATATGCCGGTTTGGACGAAGTTGCCTAATATTCCTTTTACCCCATTAATTCTCTACGAAATCCCGCTCATGACAGGGATTAAGCCTGAAAATGTGAGTCCTCTTCACGAAATGGAAAAATTCAAAGAGAGACCTATTCTATTTATTGCTGGGGATGCTGATGATACCATTCCAATGGAGAATTCAAAAAGACTTTGGGAGAAAGTTAATAATTCTAAGGATGAATTTTGGGTTGTTCCTAGGGCAAAACATGTAGGAGCTTACAGTGTTGTGCCAGATCAATATCTCAATAAGGTTACTAATTTTTTTGTAAGTAGCTTGTTGAATTGAGAAAGGGGGAGCCGATTAGTTTCCATACTAAAAGGAAATCGAGGAACTTTGTGGAATGATAGATGGGAGAGGGCATCCTATACCCTATCATTTGGCTTTGGCATAACTTTTGCGGTTAAATGAGATAACAGCGGCTAAGAAGGCAATAACCATGGCCACTAACATAACAGAATGGTACGCAGACATGAACACATTTATTTGACCTGACTTAGGCATTGAGACACCACCCAAGACTCCAAATAATGAGACGGACCAAGTAATACCTATGACCATACCTAAGTTTCTAACCAAACTATTAATTCCTCCGGCAATACCCAGTTTCTGGGGAAGAACTGAACTCATGACACTGCTATTATTGGGAGATTGAAACATCCCAGCTCCCAAACCTGTGAGCACTGCCCCTGGAAGTATTTGATAGAAACTAGCCGTGGCCGAAAGGGTAGAAAAAAAGAATAAGCCAAGTCCACTAATAACTAAACCACTTGTGGTAAGAACCATGGGTCCAAATTTGTCGGAGGCATGACCGCTAATAGGAGCTACTATGGCCATCACAATAGGAAAGACCATTAAAAGCATACCGACCTGAGGGGGTTTGTAATTGAGAATCCCCTGCAAATAAAAAGGCAAGATCATATTGTTGGCAAACATAGCTACAAAGGATAACCCCCCTGAAAGATTACCTATCAGGAAAGGCCGATTACGAAATAGGGATAAATCAATCATGGGGTGTTTGACCTTTCCCTCAATTAAAACAAACAAGACCAGCGATGCCATTCCTAACACCAGGCTTAAGAGTACTGGAAAGCTTGACCAACCCCAGTTCTCCCCATTAGTAATTCCCAAGAGCACCAAGATCATCCCGAATGTAAAAGTTAAAGCTCCGAGAAAATCAAAACTTTCTTTTTCTTTACTGGGAACATCCATGGGCAGAATCAAGAGAACCGCTGCGAAGCCAATAAGTCCTATGGGTACATTTATATAAAAGATGGAGCGCCAGCTAGCTAAACCAAGAAGTATGCCGCCCAAAGCTGGCCCTGTTAGAGAACCAAGGGCAACAACGGTTCCAGTTAGGCCCAATGCTCTACCACGCTCATAAGGTGGAAAAATTGTAGTGATAATAGCAGCGCTGTTTGACATTAACATAGCGGCACCCACCGCTTGCAACACCCTGGTCCCCACTAAAAACCAGATGTTTTGGGCTAAGCCGCATAGGGCTGATCCAAAAATAAATACTAAAAACCCAAGAGCAAATACCTTTTTGCGCCCAACTAAGTCAGCAAGACGACCAAAGACTGGCAATAAACTGGTAATGGTTAAAAGATAGGCAGTCACCACCCATTGTAATGTGGAAAGATTCGAATTGAGTTGGCCAGAAATTGTGGGTAGTGCTACATTTACAATACTACCATCCAAAGTTGCCATAAAGGTGCCTATCGCAACCGTAGCTAAGACATACCAACGATAATTCGGTGAATTCTTGATATTGTCAAACATTGTTCTCCTCCTCTAATCTAAATTGACGTAAATTCTTGAGTTGGACCTGCTCTTGTTCAGATAATCCCAGTAATGCTTGTTCCAAAGCTTGACGGGATTAAATGTTTTTATAATATTCGTGATAACTTGAATATCAACAAATATATCATACATATTTGTTGATATTCAAGCGTTATGTCATAAGTAGTACTGTGCATGATGGAAATAAACAATGGGAGGGACAAATGTCACAATTATATTTTCGCTACGCCACAATGGGTGCAGGTAAAACGGTTGACCTCATTAAGATCGCTCATAATTATTCAGAGCAAGGTAAGGTAGCACTAATTTTTTTTCCTGCCTTTGATACTCGTTATGGAGTTGATAAAGTAACGTCTAGGATGGGGATATCGAAACCTGCTATTCCAATCGATGAAAATACGAATATTATCTCATTAGTAAAAAGTGTCATGCCTGATTGTGTTTTAGTGGATGAGGCTAATTTTTTAACAACTCAAAATGTAATGGATTTTTGTTTTGTAGTAGACGAATTGAACATTCCTGTTATTGCATACGGATTAAAAAACGACTTCCAGAACAATTTATTTGAAGGTAGTCAGATGATGCTGCTCTATGCGGATAAAATTGAGGAGATTAAAACGGTTTGTTGGTATTGCAACAAAAAAGCAACGATGGTTTTAAGGATGTATGATGGCAAGCCAGTATTTGAAGGAGAGCAGTTTCAAATTGGTGGGAATGAAAGCTACATTCCAGTTTGTAGAAGGTGTTGGATGAAGGCCAAAGAAGGTAAATAAAAAACAATCATGAAAGGACCATTCAAAATGTGCATGACTGGGGGCTTATTGTATGGAAGATAAAACATTACGCTTGAAAATATTACCCCCTAATATCCCAAAGGAGTTAGATAAGCTATCACTTGATAAGGCAATCCAACCCGAGAATTGCTTCACTAGAGGAATTATTAGTAATTGCTTGATTGAGAATCAAACTGCTGACCATGTAACCTTTAAGCAAATGATTTTTAAAAATGTAACTTTTATAGAAGTGTCTTTTAAGTACCTTGATTTAACAGATGTTAGGTTTGAAAACTGTGATTTATCGAATATGGATTTAAGCGAGTCTGTCCTACATAAAGTAGAGATGGAGAACTGTAAAATGGTCGGAACGAATATGAGCGAATCTGCTCTGCGGAATGTACTGTTTGATAACTGCAATGGGAGTTATGCTTTATTTCGCTTTTTGGATTGCAAGCAAGTCAATTTTAATAATAGCTCATTATGTAGTGCTGATTTCTACAAAGCTAAGCTTATAAAAGTAGGGTTTAACAATTCAAATCTACAACGAACTGGAATGTCAGGAACAAAGCTGAAAGGAATTGATTTAAGTAGTTGCAAATTAGATGGATTAGGGGTAACCGCCAATGACCTAGATGGATGTATTGTTTCTCCTGAACAAGTAATATCTTTCTCGAATCTTTTAGGACTTATAATTAAGAGCTAGTTCCCCCGTATATTTGATGACGAGGATAGAAAGGTATACTGAGCCTCTGAGGTGAATGATATCTATTTCAACGATTATTGCACCCCGAGAGAGCTATGTAAGGGCATTAACGAGTACATGGTCATGTACAACACGTATCGTCCACATGACTCATTGGGAGGTGATATATACTGAACCCCAAAGGGGAAACACGGATTTAAAAAACTAAATTATAATGGGAATATGAGTAAGGCGAGAAAGAAATTTCAATGCGGGTAAAATAATTTTATTGAACTAAAACAATTTAGGAGGCTTAGTTCTTTTATGAAATTATTACTACTCCCCATGATTTGGTTAATTTCAGCATATAAATGGTCGGACTGGAGNNTAACATACTAGGCACTCATGCTCTTAGTTGAGCAAAAGATATAATCCAAATACAAAAACATCCCATCCGGCCACAAGCATGTTTACCGGCACCTATGGTTAAAGTAACACAAGGTTCTATAACAAGGAGGGATAATCAATGAACAAAATAGATAAAATACAGGAAACACAGGAAAAAGCCGAACAAAACAAAAAGCATCAGGGTAAAGGTGGTCCCGACAAAAAGTTACCCAACAAGCAACACAGTACTAATAAGTAGCCCTTCACGAAACCATGATCTTATAAGATCATGGTCCTTTTTAGTGCTACCCGCTCTAAATCGAAGCTAGATAAATCTGTGACAATAAATTCTCATCCTGTAAGTGATTGCAGGATGAGAATTTTATTAATGACTGAGATGCTTGCTAACAAAGAATTAAATCTATTTTCTAGGATTACCTAACCTTAATGGATATTGTAGAAGGTAGTAATAAGAGCATAATAAATTTGCACCATGTACTTGGCAGGTATTGACAGCACATTATACTTAGTATTATAATGATATTAACAAAACGACAATATCTTGTTCAGGAGGTTTATTATGCGAGATAATGAGGGAAAAACGGAACAGGAATTTCTGCAGGCCTATGATGCTAGCCAATTTGAGCGACCTTCTGTAACAGTAGACATGTTGATTTTTACCATTGTTAGCGAGGAAGAAAAAAATTATAGAAAGCTTCCAGTAAAAGAACTTAAGGTCTTGTTGGTTAAAAGAGGACAACATCCTTTTTTAGGTCAGTGGGCTTTGCCAGGGGGGTTTATCGGCATTCATGAATCCCTAGAGGAGGCCGCAATAAGAGAATTGAAAAGCGAAACCAACGTCGATGATGTGTATTTAGAGCAGTTGTATACTTGGGGGGATGTCAATAGAGATCCAAGAACACGGGTAATAAGTGCTAGTTATTTATCATTAGTCGACAGTTCCAATCTAGAGGTGAAAGCTGGAGAGGATGCAGCTGACGCCAAGTGGTTTTCGGTCCGTGATAAAGTTTTGGAAGAGAAGATCACCAATACAGATTATGGAAAGATATTAGAGAGAATTCACGAAGTTGAATTTATTAATGGAAATGAACATATTCGAGTCGGTGTAAAAATCACGACTGAGTTTAAAGGATGTATTTTGAGAGTCTCAACTAAAATAGTGAATAATGAAGGAATAGCATTTGACCATGTAGCAATCATTCACTATGGATTGGAACGGCTAAAAAATAAAATTGAGTATACCGATATTGCCTTTAACTTGATGCCGGCACTGTTTACTTTAACAGAACTTCAACAGGTCTATGAGATTATTCTTGGTAAAGAACTTCTTAAGGCGAACTTCAGACGAAAAATTGCAGGGATGGTGATTGAAACTAACGATTTCAAACGGGATGCTGGTCACAGGCCCTCCAAGCTTTTCCGATTTAATCCTCAATGGCAAAAGGAAAGTTTTAACTGAAGTGCGAACGTCCGATGGTAGAGCGACGTTTGTAAATCAAGTTTGGCGCATGCTGAGAGGTCACTAATAATTTGGGGAGGGAGACTATGTCTAAGATCGAAGTAAAAAATCTTGTAAAAGTCTTCGGCTCTCAAACGCATAAGGCTTTAGAAATGTTCCAAAAAGGTTTTAACAAGGAACAAATTCTTGCAAAAATAGGTCAAACGATTGCGGTCAATAATGTAAGTTTTTCGGTACAGGCCGGAGAAACATTTGTGATCATGGGTTTATCGGGTTGTGGAAAATCAACTTATTCTACGTTGCCTTAATCGTCTGATTAGTCCGAGGATTTCCTCTAAGTATTTGGGCTCAAGAAAACTCTCAATATTTCTCTTAGCCATAGGGAACGTACCTATTAACTATTACATCGACTAACGTTTATTGGGAAGTCAAGGTTGAAGACTTTAGGTAATAAAAAACTAGTTAGTGCTTAAATCAAGCCATTCGATATTGAAGGCAGCACTTTAGTCTCTACCACAGTCAAGCCATTGATATCACAGGTATTTTTACTGATTTCAAAAGTATTCTTAAAGCTTTTGTCAGGCCCTCTTCTAAAATCAGAGAAAAAGAGAGGGTAATGTCAACAGTAGGATTTTGCCCCAAACTGAAACTATCTTTATAGCCCCTGCTCTCTGCATTTTAGCTGAGGACAGGGGCTAATATTTTTAAGGTGGGTTACTATTACTTTCTATTCAATTCCTTTATACACCGAGGATGATTTTTGGCTATACTTCCGCCGACTGTAGGCTTTTTGATATAAGTTACCAGTGTTAAACATCTCCATATGGATAAGATACATACAAATAGAAATTGAGGTGGATTTTAATGCAAACTCCGAATATGGACATACAGAATTCTGATT
>PKWS01000125.1 GCA_003132105.1 Desulfosporosinus sp. | reverse complement strand
GCTTTATCGCGGGACGTAACATCTGCAGATACACCACGTGTCCCGTATTCTACAGTTACGCGGATTGAAAATATTATCATAGATTGCAGGGAGTGTGGGATAGATTTTGTTAGACAGTACCATGACTATGGCACTAAAAACGTTAAAGCATCGTTAGAAGGGCATGTCCGCTATATCGAAAGATATAATCCCAAGGATGGTAAAAAATTGAGAGGGTTACTTGCTGGAATAGTTTGGGAGACCTGACAGCAATACGACATATTATGTCATGAGTGCATATTATACTTCTTGCTGTATGGCTTAAGGAGGTAATGGTGGAAGAGAAACGAATCATCAAAGAAGTCGATTTGATTTCGGACTCGGTGCGCAAAGCTCAATATCACCTCTCACTCTGCGAGCTGCCCCATGATTTAGGTTACGTAATCACCAAGGAGTCAGGCCCTTCCGGACACGGCAAACTGGCTGAGTCCTGGTATCGGGATTCCCTGGAACAGGCCGAGAAGAAATATGAGGGGATTTTACGCCTGAAGACTTCCAGGACAACAGGGCGGCAATACAGGATTGACGACAAATTACAGCAGGAGTCGCAATTGTCACTCCTTGGGTAGACGTGCCCCTGAGAAGGAACCGGCGTTTAAAAGGGTGAAATTAGAAGGCACCTGCTACGGGATCAATGGTTAGCGTACTATTTTTTCCGTTTCGTGAGCTTCCCTTGATGGTTGGCTGCGCCCAATTCCGACCATCCCTTTAACCGTTAGTCTTCGCCATTTTTACCCTGCAGGACCGCGTCGACCGTCCCCCCTACCCTTTCCCTCTAAAAATCTTTTCGAATCTGGATACCTTGGGTAGCCGCCGCTAGGCCCGTTCCCCGACCGACTGCCTGGCTTCCCGCCAGTAAGCATCCTCACTTTCTACTGGCGGCGAGACTTCCAGAAACGTCATTTTTTGACTTTTGACCTGCCGCGGTCCACGACCTCCTCCCTGGAGGCCCAGGGAGGTCACGTTCGTCCAGGATTTCGAAAAGGTGGGGAACTGGGCGGCAAGCGCAGTGGGTAAATTCGTGCAGATTTCATTTGGAAAATGCTAGAAAAAGTGGTAATTATTTCTAGCATTATTTTAGGAGAGATGCCTTGCAAGGTGTTAATAACAAAATATATTCGCGAATTTCTGGACACGGCAGGGGGTGGGCCTTTTTCCCAAGCGATTTCGTTGGGGAATTCGACCGGGCGCAGATCGATAACGCTCTGTCGGATTTGGTCGCCGAAGGCAAGATCCGCCGTATCTGCCGGGGCATGTACGATTACCCTAAATACAGCGAGTTCCTGAGGCAGTTTCTGAGTCCGAACTTCGACGAGGTGGCCCGGGCCTTTGCCCGCAAATTCAATTGGCGAATTCAGCCGTCGGGCGATGCCGCCTTGAACCTGCTAGGTCTATCGACCCAGGTGCAGGGGAAGTATATCTACCTCTCCGACGGGCCTAATCGCAAATATGCCATCAGTAATTACAACCTCGAATTCAAAAAGACCGTACTCAAGGAAATCGGTTTTAAACATCGGGAAAGTGCCCTTATCGTGCAGGCGCTGAAAGCGCTCGGAAAGGAGCGCGTAACGTTAGACGTGATAGACAAGATCCGCACCGAAATTGATGCGGATGTGCGCCCCAAAATCCTGAAGGACACCAGAACGGTTACTGGCTGGATATACGATTGCATCAAAGAAATTTGTTGGGAGGGGTTTAATGGATAACATTGCCGGATTACCTGCGGCGAAGAGAAGTGAGCTTTTTTCAGAGGCGGCGGCACAGCGAGGCATGACCCCGGCAGTCGTGGAAAAAGATTTCTGGGTGACCTGGACACTGGACAAGATATTCCGCCAGCCCCGGCTCTCCCAGCTCCTTATGTTCAAGGGTGGCACCAGCCTTTCCAAAATCTTCGGACTTATCGAACGTTTTTCAGAGGACATCGACCTGATTCTTGACTGGACCGTCCTCACGGGGGAGGACCCTCAAGCCGAGCGATCCAAGTCACAGCAGCAAAGGTTGAATAAGGAGATAGACGATCACGGGCAGGCCTTCATTGCCGGCGATTTACTGTCCCTGCTGGCCGAATGCGTTTCGCCCCTTTGCAAGTGTGAAGCCGATGCTGGCGACCCTAATGTTTTGAACGTCCGGTATCCCGCCGCTTTTGAGGACACTTATCTCCGCCCAGAGGTGCGCCTTGAGATTGGCCCCCTCGCCTCCTGGCTGCCTTTCGACGAATACACCATACGGCCTTTGGCTGCGGAAGTGTTCCCTCACCTGTTCAGTCGTGCCGAATGCGGAGTAAAGGCGATCAAGGCCGAGCGAACCTTTTGGGAAAAAGCGACTATTTTGCATCATGAAGCGAATAGGCCGGAGGGGAATCAACAACCGTTGCGCTATTCTCGTCATTATTACGATCTGGCTAAAATGGCGGTTGCTCCTGTTAAAGACGCCGCTCTAGCCGACCTCGAGCTGCTAAAAAGCGTGGTGCAATTCAAAGAACGGTTCTATGCGCGAGGCTGGGCCAGGTACGACCTCGCCAAACCGGGCACGCTCCGGCTGGTGCCTCAAGGTCATGTGTTGGAGTCGGTCAAGGCTGATTATCGAGCCATGGGAAATATGATTTTTGGCGAATACCTGGATATTGCGACGGTCATGGCTCGTCTGCAAGCCTTGGAAACCGAAATAAACGCGTTGGCGCCATGAGAAGTGCCCGCGGGGTAGGAAGATCCGAAGGCGGAGCCCCTAAGCCGGCAAGACCAAAACTATGACGGAAGAAAGATTTAACTGTAGAGGCGCACCGCTGCGGTGCACTTTGGCACGGTCGAATCGAATGGGGAGGGGGACGTGGCTTCACAAATTTTCAGGACTATTGACAAACAGTTTAGTGATTCAATAAGTGCCGCCCTTCGCAGCAGAGTTCCTTCTCGTGGGTTAAACCTCCCTCTTTACCATTTTACTGATCACGAAGGGTTGCACGGTATCCTTCAAACCCGTTCTCTTTGGGCCAGCCTAGCTACTGCGTTGGAGGACACTTCAGAAATCAAATATGCCCTCGAACGTGCGAAAAGAATACTTGCCCAACCCAAAAAAGGAAGGACGCCAGATCTATACGACGAGATAGCCTCACTGCTTGATCATCGCAGCTCTCAAATCGTAGAGACCTTGGGCACTAAAATTTATGTTGTTTCGTTCCGAACAAATGCCGATGAGGCAGCCCATTGGCAAACTTACGGGCGGGCGGGGACAGGTTTTGCTATAGCTTTTAATTTTAAACATCTTGTAATCCCAGGGGTTCTCCCCATGCCAGTGCTTTATGACCCGGCCGCTCAGGACTATTTTCTTGACCAGTTCATAGAGTCA
Organism: Desulfosporosinus sp.; assembly: GCA_003132105.1. Classification (GTDB taxonomy): domain Bacteria; phylum Bacillota; class Desulfitobacteriia; order Desulfitobacteriales; family Desulfitobacteriaceae; genus Desulfosporosinus. The sequence continues at coordinate 16,572 of PKWS01000125.1, read as the reverse complement.
AACATGAGGATCTTTTACAACCATTTGCATACATTGCCTTCTGAACGCCTCTGGGCGCTACGAAAACGTGTAGTCCAACTCACGGCATTTGGCATTTGGACTCTCGCCCCTATTCTCAAGGACCCACTTTATAACAATGAGAACGAGTGGCGACTCATCGTGTTTGACCCCGAAAACATTCAAGTACAGTACGGGAAGGGGATTTCAACGGAAGTGCTAGTGCGCCGTTCCAACAACCGTGATATACCGTATAAGGTGCTACAATACGAGACGCTCCCAATTGTAAGTCTCGGGCTGGGCCCTTACGCAGCCCTAGGGGAGAATGATACAGACCTGAAACAAATTTTAAAAAAAGCGACAGGCTTTGATGTGCCTATTACGCGATCACGAGTTTTAGTCCCTGCCTGTTAGAGATGGCAGATGTTTTGCCGGCACACTAGGACAGCAGACTGTTCCTCTTCCTTTAAGACGTAGCCCACCCCCGCAACGTGTGGATCAGTTTCCTGCCAGCCTCGCGGTCGACCTTTCTTCTCAGGTAGTTGACGTAGATGTCTATGATTTTGGTAAAGGTGTCGAATTCGTAGTCCTAGCAGTGCTCGGCGATCATGGTCCTGGCCACTACCTGGTTCGGGTTGCGCATGAAGTACTCAAGAAGCCCGTATTCCTTGCCGGTGAGTTCGATTCCCTTATCCTGACGCCACACGTTGGTGAGTAGCTGCCCTCGCTTAAAGCTCCTTCCAAGAGCCCCGGACCTAAACTGACAGCCATTATCGTCAAAGCGGCTATGACAACCCTACTCACACCGGTTCTAACTGCGTACATTGCGGCTCATATAAACCAATGCCAGGTCACAATCACGAACTCTCCACAGGCCTCCTCGATACATTTTCAGTGCTCAGGGATGTCACCAGAGGAATTCGTTAATGCCATCAATGCCTTCCTTAACAGAAACCACACGAACCAACCAAAGTTAAGTATCAAACCCTTTCCCTGATTAAGATCATTGCCCTTTCTATTACCTCACGAAAAACAGTTGTTTTACGTGAGGTAATTTGAGTTGAGCGCCAAAATCGACTTCTACATGTCATGCGCCATGAGCCATTTTGGTCATGAGAAACATTGACCGATTGGCATCGTCGATACTATTCGCGAAAAACTGCGACGGTTATGTTTTTCGTGGAGATTGCGGTGGATTATTGCTAATCCGCGAGTGGGGTCGGGTAGCACATGGCCCCTGGTTGCATCAATGTTGGGGTTCCCGTACGCAGTAACAACTGCGTCATCTTGCGGGTTAAAGTCCCGTCCGGGGAATTGTCCGATTCACCCCGGTAGCTCAAGGGAGCGGCGTCTTGGCAACAAGGGGTCGTAAGTTCCCAATTGGCAAAGCAGCAGGCCGTAACGAAAGTGAAACTACACGTAGCCCCGTTACAACAGTTGGAGATGCCGACCCAGTGGTAAAATGGGGAAGGCCGTTGCACATGAGCTCAGATAACGGAAGCGGCCCATGTGATCTTCCGGGGTAGCAGGGATGGCATGTTGCGGAAGTGGCGTAGTCCAGTGCTGGAGACCCGGTGCGGTGATGTTGAGGTCATCAACTGTCGCGTATAAGGCAACGAAATCGCGGCGGGCCGTATCGGGAGTCGGAGGGGTCCAAAGTACTGCTTGATGGCATGGGACAACATAACCCAGCCTGAGGGAAGGGACCCTACTTTGTTCACGCAACCAACGAGCGGAGGAGAGGGGATTGCATCTATGCTAACAACCCCAGCTACAATCAGGACGCTACAGAGGAAGCTCTACTGCAAGGCCAAGCAGGATCCAACCTGCCGCTTCTATGCCTTGTATGACAAGGTGTACCGGGCTGACATCCTCAGTCACGCCTACCAGCTTGTCCGTTCCAACAAAGGGAGCGCCGGTATTGATGGTGTAACCTTCGAGGGCATCGATGCAAACGAGGGGGTAGCCGCGTTTATTGCGGAACTGGAAGAAGCACTGAGGAACAAGACGTATAAACCCGATGCGGTGAAAAGGGTGATGATACCGAAGAGCGATGGCAGTCAGCGCGCTTTAGGAATTCCCACTATCCGCGATCGTGTGGCTCAGATGGCAGCAAAACTGGTCATCGAGCCGATCTTTGAGGCTGATTTCTGCGCAACCTCGTACGGATTCAGACCGAAGAAGTCAGCCCATGACGCAGTCGATGCAGTAACGGATGCCATGTTTACCGGGCATACCGAAGTCATCGATGCCGATCTCTCCAAATACTTCGATACCATTCCACACTCCAACCTCATGGCAACCGTAGCCGAGCGCGTCTGTGACGGTGCAATCTTGCACCTCATCCAAATGTGGCTGAAGGCTCCGATCATGGAAAAGGACAAGGACGGCAAGAAGCGGAATATCGGCGGCGGAAAGGGTAACCGCAAAGGAACCCCGCAAGGTGGCGTAATATCACCGCTTTTGTCCAATCTCTATCTGCATATTCTGGACAGGATTTGGGAGCGAAACAATCTACAACAGCGGTTGAGCGCCAGAATTGTCCGCTATGTGGACGACATTGTCATATTGTGCCGCAGATGCAAGGCGGAGAAGGCCATGTCGGTGTTACGGGATGTTCTGGAACGGTTGGGGCTCGCCCTAAATGAAGGTAAGACGGAAACAGTCAATACCTTCACCGGCAAGTTCGACTTCCTAGGATTCTCCATCTGGATGGGCAAGGGTCAGAAAACGGGCAACTATTATCCCCATGTTCAGCCCTCGAAGAAATCCCTGCAAACCATAAGAGATCGGGTTACCGAACTCACCAAAAGAGAGAGGACGCTCTTGCCCATTGAGCGGATAGTGAACGAAGTCAACTCTACAGTTAGAGGGTGGTCTGGATATTTCCACTATCGCAATAGCAGCAAATCGCTGGTTCAGGTTAGACGCCATGTTGAGCATCGGCTGACAACACACCTGCGCAAGCGGCATAAGCTCAAGGGTTGGAAAGCAGGGTACGCCAAGTTTCCCCGCGGGTCGCTGTATGAGAAGTTTGGCCTGTACAAAGTGCCGACGTCAGCCGGTTGGAAGAAAGCGCATGCCTTGTAGTGAAGAACATCGGAAAGCCGTGTGCGGGAGAACCGCATGCACGGTTTGATGAGGGAGGGCAGGGGCTGGCTATCAGGTAAGGATATCCTCGTCTAACGAAAGTGACGGGCACGCATACCCCGACCTAGGAATAGCTGAACCTGTTCTCTACTCTACCCATGTAGGCAAGGTCCGGCAGTAGACTGAATCCGCTGCCGGACCATGGTTCCCCTAGTTGGGGTGAGATAAAGGATTTGCAGTCCTTTATCCGTGCCTTCGAATTTTATGGCGGTTTATGCAGACGCGGAATCTACGACAACCTTAAAACGGTCGTGACCAAGGTGCTGAGGAGTAAAGACCGGGTCTTTATCGAAAGGAAAGGCTGCCTGGCCCGCGAGGCATGGCTATTCCCCTTTGACTTGAACCAAGAGTCGTAATATAGTACGAAATTATTGGGGATTTTTAAAAACCGAGCCGCGTTGACTTCAAGTTGGAGAGGGCGTGTGGTCAGCGGCCTTGATAATATGAGGGTACTGGAGACATTAGGCCTCCTCTTCAGCTTAGCAACTATGAGACTGCTGACGTGGAATACAGTACGCACAATATGAAGAGGCTAGGTGAGGAAATATGGAAACAATCGGAAGGAGCAAGATCTGGTCTTTTTTTGAAGCGACAACTGACATGCAGAAGGCCACAAATAAGCTTGTCAGAAAAGATCCTGGGCACATTGTAACTAGCTATATTGACTTGGCAAGAAAAGTTGCGGCTTTGCAATACAAAAATCCTGAACATGTTCTGCTGTTTCGAGGTCAGAGCAATGACTACAAAAACTCGATGGGAAATTCGACCCTTAAACCATCTCTTTTTCGTCCCCGAGCGGGACTATCAATAGTTCCTGATGAACCGTTACTTTCGCAGAGATTTCAAACTCTAGCGGAAGCAGAGCATGGCCTGGTTGATAGTTATCAGCTTCGCCTTGATCCTGCCGGGAGCTTGAAACTTAAAAGGCATCGAATATTACGATGGACGATTTTGCAACACTATGAGATTTGCTATACACCATTGCTGGACGTCACGCATTCTCTTCGTGTCGCTGCATCGTTTGCTTCACTAAATAACGTCACTAATGCATATCTTTACGTACTCGGTGTTCCAAACATTAGCGGCTCAGTTACCGCAAGTGCAGAGGCCGGAATACAGATCATCCGACTGTCGAGTGCATGCCCTTCATACGCTGTGCGTCCGCATATTCAAGAAGGCTACTTGTTAGGTGAATATCCGGATATGCCTGATTTTGGCCAAAAAATTCACTATCCGGCATATGAGATAGACTTTGGGCGCCGTCTTATCGCAAAGTTTAGATTCAACCCCCAGACCTTCTGGAATGGAGTAGATTTCCCAGAGATTAAATACCCCGCTCTTTATCCTGATGAACACGATCCACTGTATGAAATGGCTACACAGCTTAAATCACTTTATTCCCCTAGGATCAACTAATGTCTGCAAGAAACATAGAAAATTAATTTATACATAATACGCCAGGATGTGAGGGGGGCTGTGGGGGTAGGACTAAATGTTGATACCTTGATAAGGCGACAAATAGAATGCCAAAGTCCAGGGATGACCGCTGTGGTCTCTCCCTGGACCGTTAGTTTCATAAGGAGACTCCAAAGTGGCTGAATATCTGGCTCATTTTCCAGTTCCGTTTCTTGAGGACATGGTGCAAGGCCGCTGTCTGCCTTTCGTGGGCGCGGGCTTCTCTCTCAACGCTAGGATACCCCCAGGCAAGAAGATGCTCGACTGGGTCGGCCTTGGCAAGAAAGTAGCGGCTACGCTGCCTGAGTATCAATACACGACCCCCCTTGAGGCGCTCTCGGCATACGCGCACGAGTTCTCACGCGTCAAGTTGGTCGAGTTCCTCGCATCGTCTCTGCTGGTCACAGCAATCCAACCGGCAAAGCCGCACGAACAATTTTGCAGACTGCCATTTGAGCGAGTTGTAACGACTAACTTCGACTTCTTGCTCGAACAAGCATATGCCAAGCTCAACAGGTATTGCATACCATTGATATCTGAAGACCAACTCGCAGTCGGTGACCCGCAAGCGGGGGTCCGGCTGCTAAAACTGCATGGAGATTTACATCATCCAAATCGACTTGTGGTCACCGAAGAAGACTACGACTCATTTTTGGGCAATCTACCGCTTCTAGCAACGCACCTGTCCAGCCTACTCATTGATCACACTGCACTATTTATTGGCTACAGCTTAGACGATCCTGATTTCCGTCAAATATGGTCGATCGTTAAGGATCGCCTAGGAGGACTTCGTCGTCCAGCATACGTTTTACAAGTTGGTGCAGCATCGCACGTTGTCTCGCGATACGAGCGGCGAGGGGTCAAAGTCATTAATTTACCGAAGACATCGAGTCGAACATATGCTGAGACGCTAGAATCAGCATTCCGAGAATTGTTGGAATACTGGACCTCAAACCTCATTTCCCTCAGCACATCCACGGAGTCGGAGCCACAAGCCGAGCTTTCGCTTCCACCGATTGCGCAGAGTCGCCTTGCGTTCTTCTCGGTGCCTACGCGGTATGCGGCCCTGTACAAGTCGAGGGTCTATCCAATCGCTGAAAGATACGGCTTCAGTCCTGTCATGGCGGCAGAGGTAGTCGCACCTGGCGACAACATGATGGCGAAGGTGTACGCACTAATCGAAAGATCTGCGCTAGTAGTCGCGGACCTAAGTTCGCCGAACACGGTTTTCGAGGTCGGCATGGTCATCTCGAAGGAAGGACTATCAAAGCCTCTCATTCTCATTGCCGACGATCAGACAAGCGTACCATTTGATCTCTCCCAGCATTTAGTCATTCGGCGGCCGCTAACTTTGGACGATGAGTCTTCAGAATTTCTAAAGACCCTCGAAGGAGCTTTCGCCATTGCCTTTGAAAGGCTGTCCCCTACTCTTGAGGACGAGCCTTCTCGTCTTCTTGCAAAAAAGGAGTTCCGAGCGGCAGTCATCGCTGTCTTTTCGTTGCTAGAGCACGAATTGCGGCAAATATTCGAGTTCTATGGCTTGGAGACCTTCGCGGCCCGGTCTTCGCTAATAAGGCTCCTCGAATTCGCTCATTCGAAGGAAGTAATTTCCCCGGAGGATTTCAAAGAGATTCGGCGACATGTGACAGTTCGGAACAAGCTAGCTCATGCGCAAGACGACGTAACTGCTCAGAATGCTCGGGCGATCGTTCGCGACACGTCGAAAGTCATCTCTAAGGTCCGCGAGGCGAATCTAGCCCTTCGTTCAACCGGACAGCACACGGCTGCCGGATAACTCATTTGCTGAGGTCAATCGAATGGAAAAACAGCTACGTTATCAGGATTTTATTGATGAGCTCCGCAACGGAACTCACTACGGCGTTTTCGTTGACGATACCGGAAGTCCAAGTGGCCTGGGATACAAGCTATTACCAACAGATAGGAAGACTTATGTTGGAGTAGTTATCCCTCCTTCGCAAGTCCCGGTAACATACTCCTCATTTGCTTCTCTCCTAGCGGGACTAAAAAGAAGATTTCAGATCTCTGAACTTCATTTTACTGATGTCTATGGCGGGAACGGTGAGTTCAAAAAAATAGAATGGGAAGTGCGGCTGAGCATTATCGGCACAATAGCAAAAGCGTTCGGAGCATTCGACTTTCCAATATTTGTTCAGTCATTTGAACCAGCACAGCTGCCAGAATGGAGGGACAAATTTAATCTTCCAGCTAAGCTTTCAATATTTAACTTCAATAAAACCGAAGACGCTGCTCTTTTCTTTCTATTGCAGAGGGTAAAAATGCATATTCGCAGTCTTCAAATCTCGGAACCTGGAACAGCGCATGTTTTTGTAGATGAAGGATGGAAGAAAAACGGAGTCGGGTTGCAATCACTGCCAATTTTCGGCCCTGAGTTTGATGGAGATAAAGTTTGTTTTGCCTCATCTAAAAGCATCTTTTTGATACAATTGGCTGACTTTGCAGCTTTTATTCTGAATCGAATGCAAATTTCTGGTAGCAAAGAGGTATTAAACAAAAAAGAAAAACACTTACTCCAAGTTATTCAACCGATGGTCCACCTTTACAAAGAGGCATCATCAGTTCAGGTGTTAATTCACAATGAGACGGGAGCCACTCAACCATGGGATGGTGCCGACCCATAGTCGGTGGGGCGTCTATCCCGCCCAGTTATTTACTACGGCCCAGATAAATGAAAAGAGTACGATCAAATCCATAAGTCTTCGTTTCCCGTATTTGGGCCCAGTGGTGCGTGATGACGGGTATCTCACGGCTTGCCCCGCCGGGCAAGCAAATAAAAAAAACTTCGGACGCGTATAATCGCTCTACAGATGGCCCCTCATTGCAGGAATGCTGGGGTTACCCCTATCTTAGGAGCATGGCGGGAATACCCAGGCATATCGCAAGGGCCACCATTGGGCTGATTTTACAATTTCGGAGGATGAACAGTTATTGCAAATCCATAGAGATTAGCTAATGATCAATCGATTGATAACGTTTGGAAGATACCGCGCTAACAAGCCTAAACAATTAGGTTATTCGTCCAAAATTGACCTTTCGGGGTTTTAGTCAAAAACACCCACCTACACTCCTAAAATCCCTCGGGACATTTCAAGAATGGTTTTCAAGAACCAGAGAACCCCTGTAAATCAGGATTATTCTGAAAAAAACTGAGAATCTCAAAAACGGCTATTTTCGAGAAGGTGTTTTGTCACGGAGTCTATTGTTATGTGAAGGGTGGTCATTTTAACTACAAAACTGTAGCCACAACATAACAGTGTATGCCAAGCAGTATACAAACCGTACGCTTAACATATCAGTAAAATGTGAGCTTAGCAATAGATAATTTAGTGAGCCAAGCATACACATTTAATGTAGGCTTGGCTCGCTAAATATTGTATGTGTAGCGTACCAAAAACGGGCAGTTTAACGTACGCTAAAATCAGAGGCAAGCAGACATTTTTACGTATGCCTATTGTATGGAGGAGGGAATGGCTAAAAAGTTCTCGAGGGAGGCCCGCTGCACAGCAACTAGTTAGTCGGAGATTCCGATCGGGAAGAGAATGAAATAAGAGCAGGTTTTTTATTTGGATAAAGATTCTATGTAATTTGAAGTCTTAGCCTATGCCCAGTATACCAGTATGCCAGGAAAACAGCATGCTGGTATACTGGGCATAGGCGCACAAGGCACTCAGCTAGTCTGTGAGACTATGTGACTGAAAAGGCGGTCGCAGAGTACTTCTGCCACTTGAACTATTTTGGGAACGTTCTCTACAGGAACAAAGCTGACATGGTCTCCAGCGGCGGAGGAAAAATGAGGGTAGCGGTAATAGGCTGCATATTTCGCGATTTCTGCGAACAGCTGCCTTTGTTCTTCCGTCAATACAGCAAAATTCTGAGAGTCGAGCTTGTGCAGCATCTTCCACAACTTTACTAAATCATGGGTTATAGGAAAATTTATATCGATTTCCCAGGCACACTTCGCGTCCGCAAATGTCTGATGGCGCTTGGGGTGCTTATCCCGCTCAGCCAGAAGCTTCTTGGAGATCCCCTGGAAGGTGCCCGCTGTAACAACAAGGGCTGCTTTCAGCATCTTTTCGAGTGCTTGCTGAGCGTGGAAACACCTGATAAACGCGGGAACGTTATCCATCCGTGCCACCGCAAGGTCATCGTCAGCCATCTGTCGCCACGAATAAAGGTTATGAAAATCACTGCACTTCTTTTGGTAGGCGGGTATTTTGAGGGTTTTCAAAAGCTCTGATTGATTTTCGGGATCCAGTGAAGCGAAAATTTGAAGGATAAGAGACTTTTTCTCGTCGGGATGGAGATTTCTTGCTTCATCTTCAACGTCTACTCGCATACATCTCCTTAATCCCTATGCGACAGTTACCGATGACAGGAAGTTGAGCGTTCTGATAATAATCACCAGTTGTTCCAGAGATTGATCGCAGCATTAAGGAAAGTTTCACCGTTTGTCTTCGACCATGATGTGGGCATGTTATCCCGAAGAAGGTAATATTGCTCGTTAGCACACAACAACTTGTCCTTGTCCGCTTCGGTCTGAATCCAGGTCATCGCATTTATAAAACAATCTTGATAGCTTGAAGCGAACTTATCATTTGGGACATTGTAGAGAAGCCCCTCAAGGAAGTAAGAAGGAGCGACACCTGCCTCGATGTGGCCGTCATTTACAAGCTTTGTACGCATGTTTTTAAGAATTCTGGACATAGGTTTTAACCAACCGTTGGAGTCCTGGTGTTTTGTTGTAAGATTAGCAGAGTGTAGCTTTGGGTAGTTTACGATTCTGCCGCCTGTTGCAGTGAAGAAACAGATTCCGTCTATAAAGGAATTGTCTGTAGTACTACCATTGAATTTATAATAACGGCGAAACTGAATGGCCGCTATAACATCTGTCTTCCTACGGTTACCACTAGCCGTAATTTCAATTGCCTTTTTGCCAGGGTTGACGTCTTTTTTGTAATTATCAGTTAGGACTTTGAGTACATCTTTCTTGAAGTCAATGTGCGTGTACACTGCGTCAATAAACCCCGCTTTTTTGTATAATTCCTTTTCGTTATCGCTCAACCATTCTAAATCGCTGAAAAAACAATCCTCAAGTTTGATAACAATATCTACGTCACTTTCAGCATAAATGTTTGTGTCATTCCCGTAAGATCCTTGCAAAAATACTTTGAAGTTCTTGTCCGCATAAGGCGTATTGCTCGATTCTAGTACGTTTTTGATGGTGTTATAGGTAGTGCTAGACCCGGTTACCGCCCCTATATTTGACCATGTTTCAAGCTGAGTTTCTGGAATTGCCACGGTGGCACCTCTAGATTATTTTAATAATTCTTTGATTTTTGTTTCGTTCGCGGCAAAAGAATCTCGTCCTCGCTGGCGCAGTTTATTCAGCTTGTCGAGGTTATGTTCCATTAGATCAGTTGCCAGTTCGGGCTGGTGGAATGTATCGCTGATACGAATAGTGGCGATGTCTTTGAAAAGAATTTCACGTATCTGATCCATTGATTGTGTATTTATTTCTAGTGTTTTTTGCAGCAACTGGACGCTAACTAAATACTTTTTTGCAAACCACATTTTAATGCCTGGCTTTGGCTCTGGGTATACACCGACACCAACATTAACCACTCTTATATCTTTATGCTCTTTTTTTAAAGCTATGACAGCATCTGCTATTGCGTACAAAGTTGGATTATTTGCACAGTAGCCGCCGTCAATGAGTTCAATCTTGTCGCCCGCCGATGTTGTGACAACCTTCCGGTCAAAGAACGGATACGCGGAACAAGATGCTTGAATAGCCTCCGCAATGCTCACGCCGAAGCCAGGCTTGAATGTTCCTAAAAGGCCATGAGCTTGCGCGATGCTTCTTTTGAAGATCATTGGCCGCCCAATATCCCATTTTGTTGCAACTATGCCAACACCGGTCTTAACATTTTCAAATGACTTATCACCAAATACATCTTTTGCCAACTTCGCTAACGCTGCCGTCCTAGCCTGTGGGGATGTCTCTGCCATGATACTTGGGACATGCGCCTTGTACAGGTTGTGAATGTCATCAATTTTGTATCCTAATGCAATTAGCGCGGCGATGATCGCGCCGGTGCTAGTTCCAAATACAAGATCAAATCGCTTGTAAAGAGGGCAGTTGAGCATACACTCAATCTCTTTGAGAACACCAAGCGTATAGAAGCCTTTGGCTCCGCCTCCATCAAGGGCAAGGACACGACAAACGCCGTCACTTTGGTAATCGGCTGTCAACTCTGAATCTGTCGAGCTTCCTCCCATGGGTGAACCTCCTGTGCGTTGCCATAATGGGGTCTAGGGCGCAATGGGACGGAATTCCGGCCGTCTCTCCATCTTGTGGTCTGGTTTCAGTGGACTGTTGGATTTTCGTTACGGAACTGGATTTCAGCGCCAAGGGCAGCAATTCGGGCCATATCATGCTTGTTATGGAGCTCCAGGTATCTCTTTCCACTGTGATGGTCGTGTTCGCCATTGATGCGTTGCCGCGCATAACCCCAACATTTTCGGGATGTTGATCGTTACGCAAATTGGTCAAATGGGTCGAGTTGCTGCCTCTGGAACGGAAAGATCGTTAGGTTCAAATTTCTTTCCGAAAAAAGCGCGCATGATTGGCGCCTTTTCTTCTGTTACCAATCTAGAGATGGCATTGTATAGCCTAGGATCTAGAATCGTCCAGATGGGTAATCCCCGGCTCTGCGGGGTGCCGAGCGGTGACTCATCATTGCCATTCCAGCGGAATCCGATGCGTCTTTTTTTGTTCCACATGCCAATAGCATAAGCGCAAGCATCAGGGCCATCATCGATAATCACGTCAACTAAACGCCAAGATGTTTTTGGGGAAATTACGTCTTGTGGTGAGATGTACACTTAATCTCCTTTATATAACCTTTGTGTGAAAATTTTACCAATAAAGCTTGAATAACACCACATGTATATTTTGTCAATGCATTTGTAGATATCCATATATATTTTACGTGGATACGTATGTATGAACATTGGTGGATAATTCGAATGGGTTTAATTTATTTAAATTGGAGATTTGGTGGGAATAAAACATAAACATATCAATTGGTTGCATTGCAATATAATACCTTATAGTGCGGCATCTTACTGTATCGTAAGGCATGGTAACTCTTTACAAATTGTACAAACCTCACAAATTGTATAAACTCCACAAACTATATAACTAGAATTTATCTTGACGCGTCATAGTTGGTCCTGTAGAACCTAACGGATGTGGCTGCTACTTTTTTTTGATTTATGTTTGTTTTTTGGTGGCGTAGCTGAGGGGGACAAAACCCCGGGGGAAGTGATCAGATGGGAAACTTTTCACTCTATCATAGGGCAAAGGCTTGAGTAAAGGCCTTTTCCCTGAGACAAATTTGCACTTGCAAAAAAAGGGGCGCTCTGTTCTATTGTTGCATAACAAAAGGGGAATAAGCGGATTTCGGCCACTTACTCCCCCCTAAACTAGGCTGACAAGCTTTAGCACGACAACCAGACATTTTAGCAAATTATCATAACTTGCTAAAAAGGAATAGTGCAAAAAGTATATGCGGCCGGAAAGGACATCGAGTATGGAAGCGCTGGAAGCGGGGTTGTATTGCTGCTTAGCAGTAGTCAAGCTGGCCCAGGTCCTGGGCCTGGTTTAAGAAAAGGAGGATTGGGGCAACCCGGTCCTCTTTTTTTAATCATCTTCCTCGGGTCATTTAGTATTAAAAGGTAGGTTGTAACGGGCGTCTTTGTCCGTTTTATCCGCGTTATGTCGCCAAGTACCCCCCGGTCCTAGTGGCGGGCGGATGTCATATAAAGGGCCAAAACTAAGGCCTCTCAATTCTGGAGAGACCCCTCGTTCAACTGCCGCTAACGTCCGCGGCTTGAAATTTCCCCGACTTGAAACCCTCGTACACCATCTCCAGCATGATTCCCTCGAAGCCCTTTCTCACACGTTCATTCCCCAGAACCTGGCTGGCCATGGACTGGTAATTATCCAACCCTCCGATGATCGTGTCCATCAGCACCTTACTGAAATCCCCGAGGGCAAACTGCTCCTTGCTGTTGCTAGAAGCTTGTTGGGCGAGGTCCCGGCTTTCAAGCATCTTGCCGCTGATGTGGGTGGCGTAGCCGACCAGGTCGGCGTCGCTCAGATCACCATCGAAAAGAGCGTTCAAGTGGCTGATGATTTCTGAGAGCAACCCCTCTTCTGGCTCATGGCTCGTGCCAGAACCGACGTCCTTCACCGGAGTCAACGATGTCTCGTTATCAGGGGCATCCCCCAGTTTCAACTGGCGTTCAATGAGGGCATTAAGCCTGTAGTGGGTCATTTTTACTTGGCTAAGGTCTATCGGCTCTGGTTCAGTAGTTTCCGATAGCCATGGGATGAGATGTCGGTAAAACACGGAGCGCTTTTCCAGCTCTGTATCGCCGTAATCGATGAGCTGCGACAGGAAGTCGTAGGTTTTGTTAAAACTGCCAAGGTCCTTTCTAAAAATGCGCAACTCTTCGATCCGTCCCTTGTCATTGTGGTCTTTTGCCTGCTGCATCTGCACCCGGAAGCGGTCAACGGCGGGGGCAATATGGGACTGGAGCTCGCGCTGAGTCCCTTTCGGGTCGAAATAGCTGTCGGCGAAGGCATTCACCTCAGACGCCATATAGATGTGGGCTTGATCGAGTTTGGACTGCAAGGTGTGGATAAGGTTGGGGTCGGTAACGCCGGACAGTGCCGCAGTCTTGTAGTATGGTTCGAAGGCTTTAAGGATGTCTCCCGGGTCGTTGACGAAATCGAGAACGAAAGTTCCCATCTTCCCCTGGTAGATCCTGTTAAGGCGTGAAAGTGTCTGGACCGCAGCCACCCCGGACAGTTTTTTATCCACGTACATTGCACAGAGTAATGGCTGATCGAACCCCGTCTGGAATTTGTTAGCGACTAGGAGGACCTGGAATTCATCGGAGCTAAAGGCTTTCCGGATATCCCTCCCCTTGAGGTTTTTATTCATATTGGTTTCATTGAAATGTTGCGGGCCGCTCTGTGGGTCGCTGACGTCCCCGGAAAACGCGACGAGGGTTTGCAGTCCTTTGTATCCCTGTTCCTTGATGTATTTGTCCATGGAAACTTTGAAACGTACAGCCTCCTTCCGTGAGCTGGTAACCACCATGGCCTTGGCGTGTCCGCCCAGCTTGCTGGCGATCTTTGCCCGGAAGTGCTCGACGATTACCTGGACCTTCTGGCTGATGTTGTAAGGGTGGAGTTGCACCCACTTGGCGAGCTGCTTGAGGGCCTTGCCCTTTTCCACTTCCTCGTCGTACTCCTGGTTTCCCAGGGCCAGCCTGTAAGCGAGGGCGTAGGGGGTATAATTCTTGAGGACGTCCAGGATGAACTCCTCTTCGATGGCCTGCTGCATGCTATAAACGTGGAACGGTTCCGGAAGGCCAGAAGCCCCCTGCCGACCGAACAGTTCTATGGTCTTTGCCTTTGGGGTGGCGGTGAATGCATAGAAACTGACATTTTTTGGCAGGATTCGGCCGGTCATTTCAGCCAGCATCACATCCTCAGCAGAGATCTCGACGTCCTCTTCAACCTGTTCCGCAGTAAGGACCTGGCGCAGCCTACGCGATGCGGCGCCCGACTGTGAGGAATGGGCCTCGTCGATGATGACAGCGAATGTCCGATGGCCGAGGGAGGTCAGCTTCTGAACCTCTTCCAGAACAAATGGGAAAGTCTGGATGGTGACTATGATAATCGGTTTCCGATCGACCAGGGCCTTGACCAACTGGCTGGACTTGACTCCCTCCTTCTTGATCCGGCAGACCACCCCCTCCTTGTGCTCAAACTGGTAAATAGTTTCCTGTAACTGACTGTCCAGGACTGTCCGATCGGTGATCACAATAACGCTGTCGAACACCTTCTGGTCGTCCATGTCGTGGAGGCTTGCCAGGCGGTGTGAGAGCCAGCCGATGGAATTCGACTTCCCAGATCCGGCACTGTGCTGCACAAGGTAGGTTTTCCCGGGCCCCTCAGTTTTGGATTTTGATTCGAGCTCTGTTACTGCCTCCCACTGGTGATATCTGGGGAAAATCATGCTTTCAACGGTAGTGTCCTTCCTGTCCAAGCTGATTTTCAGCTTTTTCTCGAGGTGGACGAATCGTCCAATAATGTCCAGCCAACTTTCCCTCTCGAGCACGCGTTCCCATAGGTAGCTGGTGCGGTACCCCTTGGGGTTGACCGGGTTACCTTTGCCGCCATCGTTTCCCGTGTTGAAGGGGAGGAACTCAGTCTCTTTCCCTTTCAACTCGGTCGTCATATGGACTTCATCTGTGCTGACTGCGAAATGGACCAGCGCTCGACGCTTAAAAGCGAGGAGTGGTTCGGTTTGCTTGCTCTTATGGTCTTTAGATGGGCGGTCATAGCGGTACTGCTTGATGGCGTCAGCCACCGACTGGGTAAAATCGGTCTTCAACTCTAGGGTGGTAACCGGGACCCCGTTGATGAACAAGGCCAGGTCGATGCTGTTTTCGTTGTGGAGCGAATAGTGGACCTGGCGTACGACGCGGCAGCGGACCTTTTTGAAACGCTCTATTATCTCTGGGTTGAACCCATGGGATGGCTTGAACTGGCAGAGCTGGAAGCGGGCGTTGTGGTCCTTGAAGCCGTGGCGGAGGATGGATAGGGACCCTTCTTTGTCCATCAGTTCCACTACCCGCTCGCAGACTTTTCTCTCGGCGCCCTTGCCGTGGAAAGCTGTCAGCTTTGCCAGTTCCTTAGGTTGGGTGTCCTGGAGCCAGCCGATCAGATCTTCTGGGTACAGGGCCATATCACGGTCATATTTCACCTGGTCACCTTCGAGCCAGCCGTTGTCGACCAGGTGTGCGACCAACTCATCCTCGAACTTCTTCTCCAGGTGCTTGCCGGTCATTATTTGTCCTCTATTTCGTTATCTCGTTCCATTTCCCATCGATCCACGATCGTGTGGAAACGTTGAGGGCGCTGAGAAAGTCGCTTAGAGCCGTTTTCAAAACAGCCTTGTCTATTCCCCTCACGGCGGCAATCGCATCTATAAGGTGTTACAATCATATAGCCAGGGCTCTCACGTCGATTTTCCCGGTTACAGCGGCCGAGATCAGGGCGCTGCGCCGTTCTTTAAGTAAGTCAACGGCCTTCTGCCCCTCAGCAATGAGAGCATCAATTCGGGTTGTTTCAGCATCGAGGGCGTTGACAATAGCAGTTTGGTCATTAAGTGGTGGTACTGGGACCATCCACGAGTAAATGTGCCCTTGTGATATCTTTGCCATCGACATACTTGAACCACGAGCATCTGTCTCGATTAGAGAACGCCCATAGGTGCTGGTAAGTAACTTACAGTAATATCTAGGGTCATGGCCAGGGTTAAGATGGATTCGATAAATCAAGTCTGATAGCATCAACCGGTATCCATCGATATCTGAAGCGACACAAGCATCACCCACTAACTCTAAGGTGTTAGCCCTTGTGACAAGGAAATCCCCCTTTTTGACTTCTATTGAGTGGTCGGGGTCTGTTCCTGCGAGAAGCATCTTATTCTCGCTCGGGATAAACACACCATTTTTTATCGAGCTTAGCTTGAGCACTCCCCAACTGTTGGGCTCACACGAGTCACTTGAAGCATTTGGACTCCAGCCTTGTTCAATCTTTCTTATGACCCGCGTGAACCTCAATACCCCCCACCCCTCCGGCACATCACCTAGCCACTCAATTCCCGAATTTTTCATTGGTGCTTGCGAGTCCAAGCCCTTGGTCACGGCTTGAGAGATGAATGTCTGGCGTTTTTCTTTTAATAAAACAAGCAACTTTGCCTGTTCCGCCACAAGTGTGTCAATCTTGTCTGTTTCATACTCGATGAATGCGGTAATAATTTGTCCTGATTAGGCACAATCTTC
>PKWS01000334.1:11467-13949 GCA_003132105.1 Desulfosporosinus sp. | reverse complement strand
ATATAAAATTCAATATTATAACGATCGCTTAACCATTTTGCCTTCCATTCATCCAATAACAAAACAGCATAGTTTTCATCTTTATCCATCACTACCGTACTCATGCTTGATTCCGTCAGTAGCTTAATGGTCTTTTCATCTTTTTCAACCCACCGTACGATTTCAAAGGGAAGGTGTTGAATATCTACTTCAACCCCGTACTCTTCACGCAAGCGGTATTCTAACACTTCAAACTGCAATTGTCCGACAACACCAATGATTGGAGCCTCTACCCCAACATGGAGGTCACGGAAAACATGGATCGCTCCCTCTTCTTGAAGTTCCTGAATTCCCTTGATGAATTGTTTGCGTTTTAAAGCATTCGCTATACTGATTCGAGCAAAGTTTTCAGGATTAAAGAAAGGCATCGCTTCAAACTGAAGCCCATCTATTACAGTGAGAACATCTCCGATCCTTAAGAGCCCACTATCATGAACCCCAATAATGTCGCCTGCAAACGCCTCATCAAGAATTGTTCGTTCCTGGGCAAACAACTGTTGAGGTTGAGCAAGCCGAAGGCGTCTCTGAGAACGTGTATGAATCACGTTCATACCCCGTTCATAGCGGCCGGAACAAATCCTGATAAACGCGATACGGTCCCGGTGCTGGGCATTCATATTGGCTTGAATTTTAAAGATGTACCCGGAAAAACTGGGGGTTTCCGGATCTAGCTCGCCCAGATTCGTGCTTCTAGGTTGTGGGGCAGGTGCTAAATCTAGAAAACTGCGTAAAAAGTTAGGTACGCCGAAGTTATTGAGAGCACTCCCAAAAAACACAGGCGTCACTTCTCCTCGGTTTACTCGTTCCCGTGAGAAGGTATTTCCAGCTAAATCCAAAAGTTCAATTTCCTCATTTAACTGGTTAATAAGGAATTCCCCAATGTCTTCTCGTACGAAGGGATCACTGAGCGCTCCGGATACGGGTGGCTTAGAACTGGATTTTCTACTTCCTCCTATAAATCGCTCAACCTGCCCCGTTTGGCGATCATAAATCCCTTTAAAATCAGGACCCATACCAATTGGCCAATTCATGGCATATGATTCAACCCCAAGAACCTTTTCCACTTCATCCATTAAATCAAGTGGATCCTTGGCATTACGGTCAAATTTATTAATGAAAGTAAAAATTGGTATTCCCCTTTTTCGACAGACCTCAAATAATTTCTTTGTTTGGGTTTCAACCCCTTTAGCGGCGTCAATCAGCATAACGGCACTATCAGCTGCAGTCAGGGTACGGTAGGTGTCTTCACTGAAATCTTGGTGACCTGGTGTATCCAGGATATTGATGACATATCCCTGATACTTAAATTGGAGGGCACTAGAAGTAATAGAAATACCCCGTTGTCGCTCAAGGTCCATCCAGTCCGACGTAGCATATCGTTCCGTTTTTCTGGCTTTGACCGAACCAGCTTCTCGAATTGCCCCTCCAAAAAGAAGTAGTTTTTCCGTTAATGTTGTTTTCCCTGCATCTGGATGAGAAATAATTGCAAATGTTTTTCTAGAATTAATTTCTAATTTTAGATCCGTTTGATTCAATGTCTTTAACTCCTTAACTTAGCTTTTGTCTCATACATTCTATTCCACAATTTATACACGGGCTTCAATGTTATAAACTTACTCAGTGGAATTATAAACTCCCTCTGATGCTTATTTGAACTTACCCAGGGCTTAGCGTCAATTATCTCACGCTTTAGAAGTGGGAGTCATTGTTTCGGTTAGGCATGATAAAATTTATTATACCATGCCCTAGTATATATTCTCAAATAATTTCCACTTCCCTTTCAACAACGTTTGACCCTAAGGATCGTATACCGAACATCATTCTAAAAGAGTTTCTATAATATGCCCACCTACTCGCTAAATATTTCGGGTCGCTAGCTTCATTATTTCCTTAAAAAAGAGTTCTGAATAAAGAGAAGCGCTCAGAAATGATTCATCTGAGCGCTTCTTAATACTTTCCTGATGCTTTCTTTAATGAACATCTTCATCTACCATCACTGTACTTTTCCAGATACTTTGGCGTGTTCTGCTAACCATTGTTCCGCTGCATAATTTAACGGTAGGGTTCTCACATCTTCCCAAATATAGTCTACCACGGACAACAAGCGCAAATCTAACTCTTTAAAATATTGCCCACAAGCTTCGCAAGCCACCACTTCAATCCCGGGGAATTCCGCTGAATTCAGATAGTTTTGATGTGATGCCTCTTCACTTCCGCAGCGTATACAGCCAACACGCTTCGTTGGCCATTCATGACCGCACAGCGTACAATGTAAGCATCGTTTACCATTTGGCGGAGTGAGTACAGAAAACACTGTGCCTTCGCCGCATATCGGGCACGCGGTACTTTCGATTTCATCCAAATCTTGCAGTGGGGCATTAAACATATCCTTTTTTGTTTCCATAATCCTTACGCGAGAAAGATATGCAATACCGCTTAAGGC
>PKWS01000334.1:0-11419 GCA_003132105.1 Desulfosporosinus sp. | reverse complement strand
CCAGAGTTCTAAAACCACCATTTCCGGAAAGTCCACAAGGGGGTAGTAAGGGGGAGTCTCCGCTGGACTCAATTCTTCCATCCACAAAGAACCCCGCTCATCTTGCCAATGCTTGACTTCTTCCCTTAATAGGCCATAGGTTAGATAAGCTTGTTCCATCGTTGTGTCTCCCACGATTTCCATCTTATGTTTTATTTTGTCCATTGCAGGGATCTCTCCTTACTACCTTCATTCTTTGGGACAACAAACGAGGAATCAACTACACGTCTTTTTGCTCATTTTTCAGTCCATCATACCATTTAGCATGATGTGCACGCGCAAACTGTGTGGACACATAACCATTCAGCATACCGGACATGGCAGCTCTTGAATCTGGGTGTAAAAGTCCTAAATACATATGCCCAATGACAGACGCTGTCATCAAAAACATGGAGAGGTCGTGAACTGGATAAGCCCAACGGACTAAACCAGGTGGAAATAACGGGGCCAACCACATCACGATCCCACTAAGTGTAATGAAAACAGTTCCAAGAATTGTGATCAGCGAGTTAATTTTCTCTCCCCCATTAAATTTGTCTTGCGCTGGATAGGTACCATGTCCCCCGAAGAACTCTTTCGGAAAGGCACTTACATGTTGCCAATCTGATTTAGTAAAGTTAAAGACAGATTTTAACCATCTCCAATGATACCGCGGATTTCCGATAAAGAACATCAACCCCACCACGACAACAAAAACGATCGCTGAACCACGGTGAATCAACCGCGCAACATGAATTCCTCCGAAAATGGTCATCGCTGGTTGAAAAAAAGTGCTGAGAACTCCTAGTCCGGTAAAGAGCAAAGCAAAGAAAGAAATGGCATGAACCCAATGACTAACGCGTTCTCCCGTTCTAAACCGCAAAACCTTGTCTGAAACAATTCTCTTTGGTGCTTGATTCCTAGTTTCAATCTTAACTGCCATTAGTCTTTCCCTCCTTCTTTAGTATCTGAATCACCAGGGTCATTCTCTACTTTGTCCTCGCTCGGCCTGTAATTCCCCCTTAAGAGGTTGGCGAAAACCCCTATAACCACGGCGGCAGCTGCTCCGCCGACCGCAATTCCACCAACCGGCCGAATGACGTCCTTCCATAGGGTTAGAGAGAGCGGAATCGTGGGATTAACCGGGAGGCCATAGACTTCTGGGCTATCCAATAACAAATAGAGGTACGTCGTGCCACCCATTTCTTTTTCTCCATAGAGCTGCGCCTTTGGATGAGTCTTTTGAACCTCAGCAAGGCGCTTCTTCGCTTGCGCCAGCATAGCGTCACGTTCTCCAAAACCTAAAGCACCCGGTTGACACGTATGGACACACGCTGGAAGGAGGTTATTTTCGACCCGATCAATACACCCCGTACATTTGCAGGCTTTCTTCTTGACTGGATCGACCTTCGGAACCCCGAAAGGGCAGTTTTCGACACAATAACCACATCCATTGCATCTATTCTGATCGATCACGACATACCCGGAATCCGTCTTTGCAATTGCATCTGAAGTACACGCCTTAAGACACGCAGGATCAGCACAGTGAAAACATTGAGCCTTGCGCATCAGCCAATTCATTTTTTGATTTTCATATTTTTCAATAAACATCATATAAGTCCAAGTCTTAGTGGTAAAGTCCTTTTGAGTTTGATAACTCGTAATCAGCCTGGTTTTCTCCGCTGGAAGCTCATTCCACTCCTTGCACGCCACAGAGCACGCTTTACACCCAGTACATTTAGAAGTGTCAACCAAAACCATTTTCCTTGTCATCAATTTGCCCTCCTTATATTAACTAGGCAAACTTTATACTCTGGAGTACCGGCTCCAGGATCCAGTGCAGCGATGGTTAAATCATTGGTACTCGGACCAGGACTTAAGCCAGCAAAGCCCCAGCTCCATGGCATTCCAATGGTTTCGGTGTCCTTTCCATTGATTTTGTACGTCTGTAGCCGATCCGTTACTAAGGCGCGAACGGTTACTTTGCCGCGAGCAGAAGAAACTTCGACCATATCTCCTTCTTTAACTCCGATTTTCCGACCTAAGTTTTTACTTATCTCAGCAAAGGGTTCCGGCATGAGCTCATTGAGCCACGGAATGTTCCGCGTAATCCCTCCGGCGCAGAAATGCTCGACCACTCCATAGGTGGTCAGAACGTGTGGAAAATCTTCTGCCTTGCCGATTTTCTGAATCTCCGGGGAAGACGAGAGCACCAAGGCAACTGGGCTGATTGAAACCTTGGGATGCAAGAGATTTGTCGTTGGGCTTTCCGTCGGTTCGTAGAATTCCGGCAGCGGTCCATCAACGCATATTCCTGCCGGTCGAATACCGATAGCAGGCAGACCGTCTGCTGGCGGTTCAGTAGGCAACCCACTCATGTAACTGGCGGTAAATAAGCGACCAACACCCTCAGGATTCATGCGGAAGCTTTGCTTCCCTTCTGGGGTATCCGGTCCCTTGGTCTTATCCACAACGTCCGCTCCGTCATCTCCTGCCCACACCTTGTTTGCGCTATCCCACCAAATAAGTTTGCGTTTGGCGTCGACGGGCTGACCCAATTCATCGCAGGAAGCTCGGTTATAGAGAATTCGAATATTTCCCGGCCAGGCAAAACTCCACTCTCTAAACAGCCCAAGCCCTGTCGGGTCAGTATTTTTACGACGGGCTGCTAGGTTCCCATTCCCTGTTACACCGGCATAGATCCAACAGCCAGTAGAAACGGTACCGACCGGTGCTTTAAGGTAATCAGCTAAGGTCGGCAAAAGCTTACCGGTTGTTTCATCATACCCATTTAGCTCCTGAAGCACTTTTAAGGCGCTTGGCACCTCACCATAGTCCCAACGGGCATTCAAAATTGGGGCATCTTTCGCATCTGTGCTCCCTGCATACAACTTACGAACTTTCTTAAAGAGATGGTCGATCATGTCGAGGTCAGGTTTTGAATCTCCCAGCGGCTTAAGTGCGGGGTCTTTCCACTGGATCCAGCGCGATGAGTTCGATATGGTACCGTCTTTTTCATACACAAAGGCCGCTGGAAACATGATAACTTCAGTCTTTATATCTGCCGGTTTCACCCCTGGCTCACGCCAGAACTGAGCAGTTTCAATCTCGAAGAGGTCCGATACGACCAACATATCGAGTTTGGTTAGGGCTGAACGGACAAGCTGTCGATTCGGAATGGAGACTAGAGAGTTCGATCCTACGTTAAAGAGCATTTTAAACTGTCCCTTTTCCATCAGCTCAAAAAGTTTTACCATCGTCGCATTCACTGCGGGGTTGACCTTTGGTAAGTAACTAAACCCGTAGTCATTCTCCTTGGTGGCGTGTTCACCGAACCAGGCTTTGAGCATGGCCACCATCGGCTTTTCTTGAACTGACCCATTGCGCACTAGATAATCGCGAAGACTCTTATCTGTATTAATAGGGTGCGGTACATAAGCAGGCAAGCTGTTATAAAGGTTACCCATATCGGTTGAACCCTGGACATTCGGCTCTCCGCGCAGGGCATTGATACCACCGCCGGCTTTACCGATATTACCCAACAACAATTGAATGATGGCATAGGCACGAATACCTTGAGTACCCGTGGTATGTTGGGTCATTCCCAACGCATAAAGAATACTTCCCGGCTTCCCTTTACAGAAGGCGTCTGCTATTTCTTTAATTTTAGCGGCAGGAATTCCTGAGATTTTTTCGGCTGTTTCGAATGTATATCTAGAGTAGTGTGCTTTGAGCTTAGCAAATACACTATCCTGGTCCTCCAAGCTTCCAGCTTTAAGAGGCTTATTATCCGGACCAAGTTGGTAACCCCAGCTCGCGACAGCATACTTTCTTGTTTTAGCATCATAACCAGAGAAGAGGCCTTCTTCTAATTTAAAATCTTTGCTGACCTTATTGAGTGCATTGGTAAAATTCAAGACATACTTTGAATCATACAGTTTATTTTCAATAATGTAATTAACAATAGCGCCCAGATAGGCAATATCCGTTCCCGGACGGATTTGCGCGAAGATGTCTGCTTTCGAAGCTGTCCGCGTGAAGCGTGGATCGACGACTATTATTTTTGCGCCTTTTTCTTTAGCCCGATTAATCCACTTCATGGCAATCGGATGGTTTTCTGCACAGTTACTTCCCGCAATTAAAAAGACCTCGGCATTTTTTAAATCAGACCATGAATTTGTCATCGCACCGCGACCAAATGAAGGCGACAAACTTGTCACCGTGGGAGCGTGTCATATCCTGGCCTGGTGTTCATGATAAGGGTTCCCTATTACCCGGCAGAATTTCGTAAAAAGGTAAGACTCTTCATTGTCCACTTCAGCAGAACCTATGAAGGCAATTCCTTCAGCACGGTTCACAGAGAACATTTCCTTTAGTCCAGTTTTAGCATTGACAATCTCATCGGCGGCTTTCCAGCTAGCATCTCTGACTTCTTTTGTTTTCTTGGCAACGCGGTCAAGTGCGTCTTCCCAAGAAATATCTTCCCAATGATCAGCCCCAGGAGCACGACGTTTCGGCTTGGTCACACGATCCGGTGAATTTGCTACGCTAAGTAAACTAGCAGCCTTTGGGCAGAGTGTACCCTCATTGGTCGGATGATCTGGATCACCTTCCAGGTGAATCAACTTACCCTCTTTCACATACAAAAGCATCCCACATCCACCGGAGCAGAAGTGGCAAATGCTCGGGATCTTTTTGGTTCCTTCCAGTTTCAATGCATACCCTGTGGCCTCCGCAACTGCTGGGTCAAATCCCAAGCCAGTGGCAAAAGCGGCGATGGAAAGCCCTGAGAGCTTAAGGAAACCACGACGAGAAACATCCATATCTTTTTCCTCCCCTAAAATTGCTTTAACACATACCTATCCCATTTCTCAAGTTTACGACTTCTTAATCTTTATTCTGTTCCGTCCTTTCGTTCAAAATTCAGATATTGCACAATATTTCACTATTTCTGAATTTTCTCATAATTTCTTCCTGTTTACAGCTTATCTCTCTTTGCATATTTAGTCACCATTGTGTTCATTATGTAAATAAAAAAAATCATCATGTACATAAAGAAAACTTGGCTAGCGCCAAGCTTTCAGGCGCAGGCGGTCGGTCGAATGCCAACGCCATCCAGGCGCATTCGACACTAGACACGTCCTGTGTCGTCGCCTTAGTAGCACTTATGCGACGGCCAAGGATGGCCTAGTGTCCCTGTTAGCCAAGGCTTGAAACACGATGTTTCTGATTAGAGCGCTGCCATGGATGGCAAGGCGCCGTGATGGCGAGAAGGGACCTTCCAGAAAGTTGTATAATCTGACTGATACCAGTCAGTTATACTTTCTGACTATTATAAAGAAATGCCCCCTTTGCAGGAGGCGTTTTAACCCTTTACTCTCAGACACAGTTGATGGAGTAAATCAGTAATGATCTATAACCTTTTGTTGTGCTAAATTGCGTACTGGCTGAAATAGTTTAACCGGTCTCCCTACTGTTCCGTACTTTAACTCTGTTGCCAAAATTCCACATTGTTCCAGAAACTCAAGATATCTACGAACCGTTACCCTTGTAAGACTGACACCCTCCGCAACATTTTCTGCCGAAACCGGTTCGTACGTCTCGCGCAAAAAAGAGACAATTTGCTTAAGTGTGAGTTGATTCAACCCTTTTGGCAAGCCTTGTTGTCCAAGGCAACATTGCTTGATAAGATCATTCAAGATTCCATCGGACTCTTCTATTCTGACATCTGCCGAAGGCGCATATTCCAATGTTGCGACTTTTGGCATAGTAACTTTACTCATTTCGTCGGCTATGCCTTCTAACCGTTCCACCATTAGGTTAAAAGCAACCGCCAAGTCACCGATCTCTTTAGGTCCAGTTACATTGACTTTCTCAGTAGCATGTCCGGTGGCGACATCACGCGTCCCAAGCGTAATTTCATGTAATGGACGAATAACGACTTTCTGGATAAAAAACCACGTTACTAAACCAACGATTAGTGTCAATCCCAATCCGAACAAAGCCAATCGGATTGACGAATAAACGATATACGCCTGCGCATAACTTCTAGAAATTCCAACGTAAAAAATTCCGATAATATCTCCATTTATATCTCGTATGGGTTCGTAGGCCGTCTGGTAGAGCTCCCCAACTACGTTCGCCTCACCAAGGTAAATTTGGCCATTTTTTAAGACGGTCTGCGCAACAATATCGGATACCTTTGTTCCAATCGCTCTCTCTTCATTTGCACCGCGCACAGTGGTGGCGACACGTGTATCTCCGAGAAATAAAGTCACTGTATCGCCCGTTAAGTCTGCTAAATGATCAACAAGTTCCGTGCGATGGGAAATTTGAGCTTGTCCTTTGTAAAGTGTTCCATCTTGTACATGCCAAGGGCCAGGGTTAGTGAGATTAATGATTTCCATACCCGTTGCTAAATCTGTATTTACTTTAACGATTGCTGCATCCACCGCCCGTACCCGCATATGCCACCCGAATACAACGATAAAACTGACAGCTAAAACACACAGTGAACCAAGCATCAGCAAAAGAACTTGATGTTTTAGTGAACGCAATATAATTCCTCCTAGGAGATCATTATCTCGATATTATTCGCGTACTTAACATAAAAAACCTGCTTTTATGTTAAGTATATTTTTGAATAAGCATCCCATTACGGGAAGGAATTAACCACCTCCACGTTGAATCTGTATGCAAGAAGCTCAGATATAGGAGGATGGTAACCATGTCCTTGTTTCGGGTGCTCTATGAGATACTTACCCAAAACGGCTGGGAATTCGATTTTGACAACAAAAATGAAATTATCAAACTTGAGATCCTAGGGATTAACACTAATTTCCATGCTTTCCTTCTTGTTGATGAAGAGCAAGAATCCTTACTTTGCAACACGCATATTAAACAAAAGATCCCTCTCTCCAAACGTCTTGAAGTCTGCGATTTCATGAGCCGTGTTAACTATGAACTCGCCAATGGTAATTTTGAAATGGATATGGATAACGGGGAAATTAGATATCGCACGTACCTTGATTTAGCAGATGCGGAACCTTCTAAAGATCAGGTACTAAATATTGTTTGGAACGGTGTCCTTGGATTTGACACATATTACCCTGGTTTAATGAAACTCCTATACGGGGATTACAGCGCCGAAGATGCCGTTGCCTTTTGCACTGAGCAAGATAATTAAACACACTCAAATGTGAAAGCCTCCCATGCTTAAATAAAGCTTGGGAGGCTGATTTCTTTTATCGGATGGCTAACCGCCACTAAGACTCTCGACGGTCATAGTGTCGCTGTAGCCAAGGATGGCGTGAAGCGACCACTTCTCAATTGGGAGATAAGTGGTGCTATGCCCCTGGATAAGTTCAACTAAACTTCAGATGGAGTTAAGACTCCACCTGAAGTAAGTTTCCTATATGGGCAAGTAAGTTGACTATCCTTTCATGGGGACAATGTATATAAGTATCATAATGAAATGTACAATGCTTCCAGCAGCAATAAACAAATGGAATATTTCATGAAAGCCAAAGCGTTTTGGGAAGAAATCAAAGATTTTGGTGGCATATATGACTGCTCCCATGGTATATATCACTCCACCAACGGCCATGAGGATTATCGCTCCCTGCGGTAAATGTTTAATAAGTTGTAAGAAAGGAACCAATGCAATCCAGCCAAGTGAGACATAAAACCCAGCTGAAACATATCTGGGTGCATGAATAAACCATATTTTCAAAGCCATTCCTATCAAGGCTAAAGACCAAACTGAAATGAGCATCGCCCAGCGCCATGCGCCTTCGAGTCCATAGTAAAAAACTGGCGTATAGGAGCCTGCAATTAAAAAATAAATGGCAATATGATCTATTTTTTTAAGAAGAAGTTCTTTCTTAGGCGTGGTCTGAACCCAGTGATAGATGGAGCTAGCACCATAAAGTAATATCATGCTCAGCCCATATATCATCATAGTAATGAGTTTTGAAATATTGTTTCTGCTCATAATAATTAGAAACACAAGTCCCACAATCGCTGCTACAAACGAAATAAAATGTGTCCAAGTGTTTACTGGTTCCTTCATCTTTAGGCTCATGTTGCGGCCTCCTATACTTCTCTTACTAAATTTAACCATTGTCTTAATTTTAAACCTTACTTGAGGTAAAATCAACCTCTATTCGGCCTCACACGTGCTCTTTAATATTATCCAATATTCTTCAGCCAATTCTTATCATACCCAGAAAAGGAAAGCTCTCTATTTTGTAGTAATAATTACCTGATTAATTTTATTTCTTCGACACATAATATGAATGTTCCAGAACGCAAAAAACAATTTAAAGGAGGGTACCTAACATGGCAGGAGAAAGAAACACTAATACACCAGCAGCTCAAGGTGCAGGGCAACAATTGGATCAATTTAAGTATGAAGTAGCAAATGAAATGGGTCTTCAACTTGGTGGTGACCGCACAAGTCGTGAAAACGGTTCTGTTGGTGGCCAAATGACCAAACGCATGATTCAATTCGCTGAAGAACACCTCAAAGGTGGAAGCAAAATCTAACATTAATCCGGTAATGAAATAACGGATTACAGATAAGAGGGATATCGAAAGATATCCCTCTTATTATATTTAGAGGCTCTTACCAAGACTAATCATGGACATAATCTTAAACAGCCGGACGTGGCCTCGATCAACTTTTCGATCCAATCCAACAATTCTAGAATATATTGTTTGTTAGGTCCGCAATAAGTTCCATCGCGATCTTTTATCACTCTAATTCGTACCTTTCCAAGAATTTCATGGGTCTCTTCATAGGCACCTATCGCCGAATACTCTGTAGGATTCGTAATTAAAGATAGAAAGGAATAACTGCGGTTGAGGACTTGAACCAAATCCGTATGAAGTTTCGATGAAATTGGAAACTGCCAAACTTGTCGGAGATGAATCATTTGTTCAACAGTAATCCTCATTTGATCCAAACGGGTCAGCGGATTAACATAACGTTCGTGAAATCGGACTTCTCCGCTTTTCTTTGAGGCAGGATCTTTCTGTACTAAAGCCACAAACGCTTGAGCTTCTTCCAAATTTTGTTTTAATTTGGTAACCTCTTTTCCTTCTACCTTGACCCGAACGTCAAGAAGTGTCCTAAATGCTATCTGATATAAACGAATTACGTGATGCCGGGCATCTTGAAAGCTCTTTTCCGTTTCCTTGTGATAACGAGGTGGAAAAACCCAACGATTCACTAAATAAGCTACGATAATCCCTAAGGCCGTATCAATAATTCGATTAACCGCGTAATCTAGTGGTTTTCCTGTTAGATTAACTGAAATGGCAATAAACACAACACTGGCGATACTCATGGCTTCATACCATTTCATAAATTTCAGTATCGTCATGGTTACAATCAGCCCCAGCCCTGTCCACCAAGGGCTACGCACCGCGACGAGCGCGAAGGCATAACCTGTTACGGCACCGACGATTGTTCCCTTCATTCGGTGAACTCCGGTTTTCAAGGATCCTTCAATTGTTGCTTGCATGGCAATCACTGCCGCAATCGCACTGTAAAACGGGTATTCAAATTTGAGTAATTGGGCAATCCATATACATAAGGCAACTGCGATTCCTGTCTTAATAATTCTCCAACCGATCATATGCTCTCCTTATTGAAATTGTATAATACTATCTACGGCATTGTATCATTCTATAGCTTGTATAATCAAAAAAAATAGGAGCCATGTGCTCCTATTTGATCGTACCAACTGTTTCTTCAAGGTGTTTTTTCTTTGAGGCCAAATGTGCTTTGACATCCTTAATTTGATGTGGGGTAAGCTCTCCTGCATTTTCGGCTAAGAACTCTTCATTTTTATGGACGTTCCGAAGGGTTAGTTCTATCTTCTTTAAGACTTCATTTATATTTTTATTACCATCATTTCTGGGCATGATCATCACCTCAGTAATAGTTTGTCCAATGATAATGTATTCATTCTGCCCAATTATTCACCTTGGGTGATTTACTTTTTGGATGGCAAGTATACAAAGTTTTGAAAGAAACCAGGCAAATAAAAAGAACCGTTATGTTAGCGGTTCCTTTTATTTGCCTTGGGCTTTTATTCGTAAGCAAAAGACTTATTCCACAACAGAGTACCCAGCATCTACAACGGCCTTAACGAGCTGAGCACGCTCAGCATCACCTGTTATAACGGCTTCTTTGGCCGCGAGATCGACTTTAACGCTTTCAACACCACTTACCCCTTGTAATGCTTTTTCAGTTCTCATTTTGCAATGGTTACAAGTCATGCCTTCAACTTTAAGAATGGTTTGGCTCATTTTTTTCACCTCNNAGAGAACTGGTAACTACCGATACGGACGAGAAGGCCATAGCTAGTCCTGCCCACTCAGGCGGTAAAAGTTGCCTGGTAAATGGATACAGGACGCCAGCGGCAATCGGAATACCAATGATATTGTAAATCAAGGCCCAGAAAAGGTTCTGCTTAATTTTACTAAGTGTTTTTCGCCCTAAGCGAATAGCCCGTTCCACATCAAGGAGATCATTGCGGACTAACACCACATCCCCTGTTTCCTTGGCCACATCCGTCCCTGAACCGATGGCAATTCCGATATCAGCTTGGGCTAAGGCCGGAGCGTCATTAATCCCATCCCCCACCATGGCCACCTTAAAGCCTTGGTCTTGATATTTCTTAATAATATTGATCTTATCTTGCGGTAAGACTTCGGCAATAACTTCATCAATCCCGACCTGATTGCCAACCATATGAGCAATTTTTTTATTGTCTCCCGTAATCATAAAGGTCTTTAAGCCTAACTGATGTAGCCGGTCAATGGCTTCTTTTGTGCTCTCTTTAATCACATCTGCCAGGGCGATAAGTCCAATCACGCGACCACCTAAAGCAAGAAAGCTGGTTGTTCTGCCCGATTCGGCCAAAAGCTGAAAATCCGGTTCAGCTTCCTTAACATCCACACTATGCAAGTGCATCAGCTTAATGTTTCCAATGAGCAACGTCTGTCCTTCATAGACGCAGGTAACACCGTAGCCTCCCTCTTCTTTGTAATTCGTCACTTCTTGAATTACGAGATGTTCTTTCTTAGCCTCCGCGACGACCGCCTGGGCCAATGGATGAATGGATGGATTTTCGCCTGCTCCCGCAATTTTAAGAACATCCTGTTTCGTATAGGAAGCATAGGATATTATATCCGTTACTTCGGGAGTTCCTTTAGTCAATGTCCCCGTTTTATCAAACCCAATAACTTGTACGTGTGCAATCCCTTCGAGTCCAGCTGCGGATTTAAATAAGATACCTCGGTTTAACCCTACCCCGCTACCCACCATAATTGCTGTAGGAGTAGCTAGTCCCAAAGCACAGGGACAAGCGATCACCAAAACAGCAATAGC